>ONSF01000041.1 GCA_900320425.1 uncultured Eubacteriales bacterium
GACCTTGTATAATATAGTGTGTAAATTCTAAAAAGTATAAATTGTATAAATTGTAAAATAGAAAGTCATAAATATTTTAAAGTTAAATAGTATAACTTTGGATGTTTATGGCTTTTTTCTATAATTATAACATCTCATAATAAGAAGGAGATGATATAAGTATAAGAAAAGATATTAACATTTATATTTGTATAAGGTAATACTAACAACAATTATATAAATAAATTATCTATTGAAAAAGAAGAAATTCTGTGATAGAATACAACTAGAAGTGAGGGGATGCTATGTATACTGATTATGTTGATGAGGAAAATGAAAATAATGAGAATTATTATCTTGATGATGATAATAACGGGCAAAATAAAGAAAAAATAAAAAAAATTACTTTTTTTGTTCTTATTTTTGTAATTGTATTAATTATTTTGTTATTAATTGCTAAAGGATGTTCAAATTCAAAGACAAATACTAATAATAAAACAAGTGTGGTAACTAGAGGACAAACTCCAACTGTTGTAATTGGAAGAGATAGTTTATCTTTAGCAATTGGAGAAAGTTATACATTGGATGCTGAAGTATTATTATCATCTAAAACTAATCCAGTTATAAGGTGGCGATCAGAAGATAGTAATATTGCTAGTGTTAATGATGATGGTTATATTACTGGTGTTTCTGAAGGAATTGTAAATATTGTTGCATATTATGATGAAAATAACAGGACTTATAAGAATTTTTGTATTGTTACAGTTACATCAAATGTTAAGAAAGCTGAAAGTATTTCGTTAACTCAAGAAAGTATTTCTCTTAAGCGTGGACAAACATTTTTAATTCAAGTAGGAGTTACTCCAAATGATGCAAAAGTTGGGACATTTACTTATGAAAGTGATGATTCTAGTATTGCAAGTGTTGACGAAAAAGGATATATAAAAGCAAATTCTGTTGGAACGACAACGATTACCGTTAAAACGGAAGATAATTTAACTGCTAAAATGAATGTAATTGTATCTCAAGATGCTGTTACTTCTATTATGCCAACAGGATTACATTTAGTAGATGTAACCAATGGTTTGGCAATTGGAAAAACAACAGAGATTATCTATAATATAACTCCAAGTAATGCAACAAATAAAAGTGTTACTTGGAAAAGTAGTAATCCAAGTGTTGCTACAGTTAATAATGGAATAGTAACAGGAGTAAGTGCGGGAACATGTACTATTGTAGCTACAACATTTAATAATATTTCATCTAGTGTTGAAATAAAAGTAGAACCAAATACAATACCAGTAACAGGAATTAGTATTGTTGGAAATACGTCATTTACTATGCCACTTGGTGGAACAAGGTTACTTGGATATATAATTAGTCCAAATAATGCTACAAATAAAAAAGTAACTTATACAAGTAGTAATTCAAATGTTATTATTGTTGATTCAAATGGAATATTAGCGGCAGTAGGTCAAGGAAATGCTGTTGTTACAATTAGTACTGAAGATGGAAGCAAAAAAGCAATTGCTAATGTAACCGTAACGGGAGGCATATCTCCAACAAATACTACTACATCAACTACTTCATCTAATAATAATACATCTTCAAATAATATAGTTACGAACGATAGATCGTCTAATAATGTAGATAACAATTCTTTTAATCAAACAGTTGAAACCTATTCAGTTACGTCATCATCAAATTTTTTTTCAAGTTCTAGTGATACAACAAGTTCTAGTTGTAATTCCTATAATATGATAACGATTTCTCATAACGAAAAAGGAGTTGCTATTGTGTCAACGATTTCGTTTGCCAATACTAAACCATTTTTAAAAGGAACGCAAACTCCAACCTTAGAGGTAACTCAATTAAGTTGTGTAAAAAGTTTAAAATATTATGTTTATTATGGCGAAACTGAAAAAACAATTAAATCAAAAGCTGTATCAACAGGAACTATTTATAAAGTAGGAAATAAGATATCTTTAAAAAACGGAAAAGGATATTACCGAATCGAAGTAAAAGGAACTGATACAAATGGAGTTTCCTTATCTAAAATTTATTATGCAGTTGTAGAACATGGGGTTGTAGAAAATCCCATTTCAGTTTCTCCAATTCTTGTTGGAACAAAGTTTACTATTACCAAAAATGATTCAAAATTAACAAGAGTATATTATTGTATTGTTCCAAAATTTACAGATAATTGTACACCATCTATTAGAACGAGTGGATTAAATTCTTCTAAAACTATATATTATGGTTATGTTGGATTTAGTAAAACAACAGCAACTAAGTCTTCTTTGAAAAAAATATCAAGTGGAAGTCCAAGTTTTTCTAAAGGAGCCAAAATTTGTTTTCAAGGTTATAATGGTAATATATTAGTTGGCAATAATGTTTGTAGATATATTGGTTAATATGGGAATAATTATGTTATTTCCATTTTTTATGTTTTTTTGAGTTATAATTAAAAATAAATTTTTTGAAAAATTAAAAAAATGTATTATAATGGATAAGGAAAGAAGGATTTATGGATAATAATTTAAAAAGAGAAATAATTATAGATAATTATGAAAATCCTTATCATAAAGAAAAAAAAGATAAAGATTTTATTAAAGCTAATACTCATAATGATTCTTGTATTGATAATATCGATTTATATGTTAAGGTAGAAAATGGAATAATTAAGGATGCATATTTTGATGGGGAGGCTTGTGCAATTACTACTAGCGCGACAAGTATTATGTTAAAAAAAATAATTGGGTTGACAATTGATGATGCAAGATCATTAATGAATGAATATTTTCATATGATTAATGAGGAGGATTATGATAAAAATCTTCTGGGAGAATTGAATGCATATTTTGATATAAGTAGACAACCTAGTAGAATTAAATGCGCTAGACTTCCTTTTGATACATTAGAAAAAACATTTAAAATATATGAGGGTGTAAAATGAAAAATAATGAATTATTTTTAGGAGAAAGTATTGTAAAAGACGAAATATATAATTATTTATATCCATTTGAACTATTAAGTGATATTAATAATATTATTTTAAAAATTGGAAAATCATTAGGAGATAATTATTATTTATTAAAAGAGAATGTTTGGATAGAAAAAAGTGTTAAGTTAGATGATAATGTTACTATTGTTGGACCTTGTATAATTGATAAGGATAGTGTAATTAAATCGAATGCCTATATTAGAGAAAATGTTATTATTGGAAAGAATTCCATTATTGGAAATTCTACTGAATTAAAAAACTGTATTTTATTTGATAATGTTCAAGCACCACATTTTAACTATATAGGCGATTCTATTTTAGGAGATTCATGTCACTTAGGTGCTGGAGTTATTCTATCAAATATTAAAAGTGATAAAACAAATGTTGTTATAAAAGGAGAAAAAAATATAAAAACAAATCTTTTAAAAGTAGGAGCTTTTCTTGGTGATAACGTTGAAGTTGGATGTAATAGTGTTCTTTGTCCTGGATGTATTGTTGGAAGAAATACAACAATTTATCCATTAATTTGTCTTCGAGGCATAATTAAAGAAAATAAAATTGTAAAAAGTATCGATAACATTGTTGATAAAAACTATTTTGTTGATTAATAGAAAAAGTTATTGTATAATTAATTTATATTGTTGGAGGGAATATGAGATATTTAAAAAGAAATAAATTTACCATTATTGCAATTATTATTTTAATAGTATTAGTAATTGTGGGGGTTGAAATGAAAAAAATCTTTGTACCAGATGAAGGAAAAGCATCATATGGAGAGAGATTATCTGGAATAAAAGAACATGAATTAGCAAGTGACTTATTTTCTAAAATAGAAACTAAATTAAAGGAAGATAGTCGCGTTTTAAAAGTAGAAAATAAAGTTCATGGAAAAATAATTAATTTAATTATAACCGTTAGTGATGATTTAAGTATTGATGATGCTAAAAAAATTGCAAATAGTGTTATATCTATGTTTGAAAATCAAGAACTTACTTATTATTCATTACAAGTGTATGTAAAAAAGGAAGACGAAAAACTAAATAATTTTCCAATTGTTGGTTACAAAGGAACAACTAGTACAGAACTAATATTTTCTAAAGATAGAGATATTGTAGTTGAGGAGCAAAACAATGAAAAATAGAAAAAAATTATTTATCTTTATTATTACAATTGCAATTATTCTTTTTATTGCTTTGTTTTTTATCTATTATTATCATGAATCAAGTTTACTTGATTCAAGTAATAAAAAATGGATAAGTGAAAATGGTAAAAAACTTAATGATGTAGAAGTTTTTAATGATGTATCAATATTTGGAGTAAATGGCCAAGGAATTGTATTTGATTTTTTAGATTATGTAAGCAAGGAAACTAAATTAGAATTCAATAAAATTCCATATTCAAAAGAAGAAGGGTGTAAAACAAATTCAACAAGACTTGAGATTTTAGATGGAAGTAGTTCGATTAATTCAAATCAACTATTATTATATGAAGATAATTACGTAGCTGTTTCTAAAAAGAGTATGACCATGAATAGTATTATGGATTTTTCGGGATATACTATTGGAGTTCTTGAAAAAGATGAATCTGGTATTAGTTATTATTTAAAAAGTGGAAAAGATATAAAGTATAAAACATATCAAAATATGGATTCGTTATTTAAAGGAATGGATGATAATGAAGTAAATTTAGTTATTGTTCCTAATGTTTTATCACTTGAACGAACGATTACCAATAATGATTATTATTTAAACTATTTTTTTACTGATATTACTAAAAACATTGTATTGACTTTAAATGAGCAAAATAAAGAATTAAATTCTATTTTAAAAAAATATTTTGCTTATTGGATGAAAGAATTTTATGTTACTGATTATAATAAATTATTATTAAATTATTATGTTGAATCTAAAAATATTAATGATAAAACGAGAACAGAACTTTTAAGTAAAACGTATGTTTATGGATATGTTGAAAATATTCCTTACGAGGTAACTAAAGGAAATAGTATTGCTGGAATAGCAGCAGAATATATTAATAGGGTAAAAAGACTTACTGATATAGATTTTACTTATAAAAAATATTCTAACATAACAGAGCTTAATAAAGCTATTAATAATGGAGATGTAGATATTTATTTTGATTATATTGGAAATCAAAATAGTAAATATTTAAAAACTATTTCAACATTTATTGAAAATTATGTAGTTCTTGCTAAAATAGAAGATGATTATGTAGTATCTACAATAGAAGGATTAAAGGGAAAAAATATCTATTTGTTAGATAATAACAAATATTTAACTGAATATATTAAATCAAGTGCTATGTCTAATGTAAAAACAAATTCTGATATTAAAAAATTAGTCAGTGATGCTAGTAAAAATAAAGGAATTATTGTTTTAGATAAGGAAGTATATTCTTATTTTAGAAACAAAGAACTAAAAGAATATGAAATATTATTTTCAGATATTATGAGTAGTGACTATTCTTTTATGATAAAAAGTGATAATGATTCTTTTTATAATTTATTTAACTATATTATTAATACTAATTCTTATTATCGTTATCGTAATAGTGGATTTAATAATTTAAGTGATTCAATATTTAAAAATTCAAGTTTTGAAGAGGTATATTTATTGATTCTTGCTATTATTTTAGTACCAATTATTACTGCTGTTTTGGTTGTTGTTTTCTTAAAAAATCGTCATAAATTAAAACTAGTTAAGAAAGAAGATCGAAAAAAATATACTGATATGCTAACTTCTTTAAAGAATCGAAATTATTTGAATTTACAAATTGATTCATGGAATTTAAGTAAAATTTATCCCCAAAGTATAGTAGTTGTTGATTTAAATAATTTAAAAAATATTAATGATAATTATGGCAGAGAAAAAGGTGATAATTTAATTGTAAAAGCTGCAAGTATTTTACTTAATACTCAACTTGAAAACACTGAAATTATTAGAAGTGATGGAACAGAATTTATTATTTATTTAGTTGGGTATACAGAAGATCAAATTGAAGTTTATGTTAAAAAATTACGTAAAGAATTTTTAGAACTTCCTTATGGATATGGTGCAAGTGTTGGATATAGTATGATATTTGATAATATTAAAACAATTGATGATGCAATTAATGAAGCTATGATAGATATGCAAAGTGATAAGGAAAGTTATCGTTAATGAAACAAAAAATACGAGATTATCTAAAAAGAATTATAAAGTTAATTAAATTAGAAGAAATGAGCTTTTTACCAGGGCATCTTGCATTTTATTTAGTGCTTATGATTATACCTGTTTGTTCAATAATAGGAGTATTTGGATCAAATATTGATTTAAATACTTCTTTATTAAGAGTAAAACAAAATATTCCTAATGCGGTTTTTAATATAGTTAGCAGTGCAATTAATTCAAATAATAATAATTATAATATGATTTTATTTATAATCTTTAGTCTTTGGATTTCATCAGGTGGAACAAAAGCGATTATTGTAACTAGTAATCTTCTTTTCAAAATAAAAGATAAAGATGAATTAAAAATAAGAATAAAAGCATTATATATGGTAATTTTCCTTTTTCTTTTGATTTTCTTTCTTATTTTAGTTCCCGTTTTAGGAGATATTTTAATTAAGTTCATTACAAGTCATTTATCAGAAAGTGGAGAAAAAATTATTAGTTTGCTTTATAATATTATAAAATATCCGGTTTCATTATTTTTAATATTTATTTTTTTGAAAATTTTATATACTATTGCACCGAGTGAGAATATTAATAGTAAATACATGAATAAGGGGGCTATATTTACAACATTAATGTGGCTTATTTTATCAAGAATATATTCTTATCATCTAAATAATTATAGTAATTATAACGTCTATTATGGAAGTTTATCTAATATTTTAATATTACTTGTTTGGGTTTATTTGCTTTCTTATATTTTTACTATTGGAATAGTGATAAATGTAGATAGTTATTTAGTATCTAAAAAAATTGATTTTTAGGTAATTAATAATTAAATAGTCTTTTTATACTTCAATTATCTAGGTAATTTTTGGTTGTATATTTATTAAAAGTGTGATATTATTATCGAAGAAATGAGTGATGTATGTGCAAATACCAAATTATGAAAAGGCTAGAAAAAGAAGCCATGAAAAAGTTTTAATTCGAAAATTTAGGATGGATGAAGGTTTAGAAAATTTAGGCCTTGGAAAAAAATTCTTTTTAAAAACATATGGTTGTCAAATGAATGAACATGATAGTGAAAATATAAAAGGAATGCTTAATATAATGAATTTTCAAGAAACTTTGGATATGAATAAGGCAGATTTAATTTTGCTTAATACTTGTAGTATTAGAGAAAATGCTCATAATAAAGCTTTTGGTATGCTCGGAAGAATTAAGCATTTAAAAGAATCTAAACCAAATATAATTGTTGCTTTATGTGGATGTATGGCTCAAGAAGTTGGTGTAGTCGAAGAAATAAAACAAAAATATAAGTTTGTAAATTTTGTATTTGGAACTCATAATTTAGATGAATTACCTAGTCTTTTGAAGAAGAGCTTTCATGATTCACGATTAAATATTGAAGTAAAAAGTATAGAAGGAGATATTGTTGAAGAAATTCCTGTTAAGCGTGAAAGTAAATATAAAGCCTATGTAAATATTATTTATGGATGTGATAAATTTTGTACTTATTGCATTGTTCCTTATACAAGAGGAGGACAAAGAAGTAGGAAAAAAGAAGATATCCTAGAAGAAATACGTGAACTTGTAAAAGAAGGATATCAAGAAGTGACATTACTAGGACAAAACGTAAATGCTTATGGGAAAGATTTATATGAAGATTATACACTTGCAGAATTACTTTTAGATGTTTCTAAAACTAATATTCCAAGAATTCGTTTTATTACTAGTCATCCATGGGATTTTACAGAAAATTTAGTTGAAGTCATAAGAAATCATGATAATATTTTAAATTTTGTTCATTTGCCAGTACAATCTGGAAGCAATGAAATTTTAAGAAAAATGGGCAGACGTTATACAAAAGAATCTTATAAAAAATTATATGATTCTTTAAGAAGTATAGAAGGTATTAGTATAACAACTGATATTATTGTAGGTTTTCCAGGTGAAACCAGAGAACAATTTGAAGAAACTCTTGAACTTGTTAACTACTGTAAGTTTGATAGTGCGTTTACTTTTATTTATTCTCCGAGAGAAAATACTCCAGCAAGTAAATTAAAAGATGATATTTCTTTAGAAGAAAAAGAACAAAGATTATATGAATTAAATGAATTAATTAATAAATATTCCAAAAAATCAAATGAAGATATGTTGAATAAAACATATAAAGTTTTAGTAGAAGGTGAAAGTATTAAAGAAGGAATGTTGTTTGGTTATACAGAGACTAATAAATTAGTAAATTTCAAAGGAAATAAAGATAATATTGGAAAAATTGTTGACATTAAGATTCTTGATGCCAAAAGTTTTAGTTTAGATGGTGAGATTGTTGGATAAAGAAATCAATGATAAGCTAGAAGAAATAATCAATTATATAAAAAAGACTGATTGTTTTAAAAATTATATTAAAGCAAAAGAAATATTAGAAGCAAGAGATGATTTAAAAGATATCATTAAGAATATAAAAAAAAATCAGCAAAAAATTGTTAAAAATCCTAAATTAAAAAATGAACTTGAAAAAATAATAAATGAAAATTTAGAAGTTTTAGAAAGTGATATTACCTATTTATCATATAAAAACAGTTTAGATGAGGTTAATAATTTACTTACAATATTTGAAAATAAAATAAATAAATACTTTGATGAGGTGTTCCGTTAAAATGAGTAATAATTTATATAAAATAGAAGAATTAGAAATGGATATAACTGATGGTTATTATCAAAAAGGATTAGATAAAAATAAAATTGATGAATTTATTTTACACGTTCAAAATATTTTACCTAAGTTAAAAAATGAAGAATTATTATATCTTTTAAAAAATGGTAACTTGATTCATAAATTTATAGATATTTTAGTTTATTTTAAACCTTATAAGATTAATAAAAAAGAAATAAAAATAAATCATTCATATATGAATGAATTAAATAAATTAAATTTATTTATTGAAATGGTTCAGGATGCATCTTTGAATGAAGATGAGTATTTATATATTTGTTCAAGATGTTGTGTTGATGATGTTGCAAATTATTTACTTTCTAATATGACAAATGAAGAAATTATGAAGTTATCTAGTGAAAGTGATGATTGGAATTATAAGTTATTTTTATATGGAAATTTAAAAGCATAACTTGCTTTTGTCCCTATAGTATAAAGGATAGTACGGATCCCTCCTAAGGATTAAATGTAGGTTCGATTCCTACTGGGGACGCCAATTAAAAAAAAGACTCTTATTTAATAAGAGTTTTTATTGATTCATTAGAATTTTCTATGTCAAGAAGAATTATTGCATCACATATTTTATAATAATAAAATTTTATAATATCTTGATAATCATTTGTAATTAGTGCTTTTATTAAAGCACTTTTATATTCATCTCTTTCTGATATTTCAATAAAAATAGGAGGAATATTTACTCTTTTAAATAATAAATTTAAAAGTGCTCTAAAAGTTCTTTTATTTCCATCTTGAAAAGGTTGTAGTTTAATTAATTTTGTTGTTAAGATGATTGAATCTTTTATATATAAAAATAGTTCTTTTTCATTATAATTTTTAAATATTTGATTTGATATATTAGGATTAAGGTATTTATTAAATTCTATAATTGCATTTTTATAATCTAAAACTTCGATATCTAAATCGAAAAGGGAAACATTCACATTTCTTAGTTTACCACCAAAATTATTATTTGGACTTTTGGAATATAGTTTTTCATGAATAATTAATGAAGTAAAAAAAACGTTAAAATTATCTTGACTATAATCAAAGTCCCTTATAAAATCATAAATTTCTCCAAGTCCTAATTGTTCTTCTAAAGTGATATTTTCTTCAATTCTCGATTCATCTAAAATATATCTTTCTTTATATCTATCAATAATTTCTTTAAAATAGGGTTGACGATCCTTTTTAAAATATAATTCAATAATATTTTGAAAAAGTTGAATATCTCTTTTTAATAAGTTTTCTTCTTTTTTTCTTTTTATGTATTCTAAAAAAATTATTTCTTTTAATTTTTCATATTCTAATTCGTCTTTCATATAATTTCCTCTTTTTATCGGCTATTTTAACATATTTTTTTTACTAGAGCAATTGTTAATTTCAAATAATATAGATAAATAATGTAAAAATGAGTAGTGTAAAAGAAAAATGTTATAAAAAAAATAAAAAAAGTCTTGATTTTAAAAGATTGTTATGCTAGAATATCTATCGTGTTTGATTGCTTAGATGTGCAAGGTTGTCGATACACGTGGAAACGTTGTTCGGGTTATTTGCACGGAGCAAGCCTATACCAGA
>ONSF01000090.1 GCA_900320425.1 uncultured Eubacteriales bacterium
GGCATAGCATTACTTAACTCTAGTTGATTAGATTCTCCATATTTCATATAGATATCTCCTGCTATTAATTGACTATTATTATTACTAATCTTTGAAAACGTAAAGAATGCATATGTAACACCAAATGTTACTAGTAATACTAAAGTTACTATTCCCATTATTATTAATTCTTTTTTCTTATTCATATTTTTATCACACTTTCTATCTTTCTCTATTCTAGTATCATTATAAATTATTTTTTCTATAAAATCAATTAAATTTTTTATTATATTTGTTTTACACTATTTCATTTTTTAAGTTTTCTATATATAGTCTTTTTTCTAATTATATGTTATATTATAAATAGTTTGGAGGTATTATATGACAAAGTATGTATTTGTAACAGGTGGGGTTGTATCGGGTCTTGGAAAAGGAATTACTGCATCAAGTCTTGCACTTTTATTAAAATCACGTGGTTATAAAGTATTTATGCAAAAATTTGATCCATATTTTAATGTAGATCCAGGAACAATGAATCCTATTCAACATGGTGAAGTTTTTGTTACATATGATGGATGTGAAACAGATTTAGATTTAGGACATTATGAAAGATTTATCGATGAAGAATTAAATTATACTTCAAATATTACAAGTGGTAAGATTTACTCTTCGGTAATTGAAAAAGAAAGACATGGAGATTATTTAGGAGCAACTGTTCAACTTGTTCCTCATATTACGAATGAAATTAAAAATAAAGTATATGAAGCTGGAATTACATCAAAAGCTGATATCGTAATTACAGAAATTGGCGGAACTGTTGGTGACATTGAATCTCAAGCATTTATTGAATCACTTCGTCAAATTCAATATGAAAAAGGAACAAGTGATACTTGTTTTGTTCATACCACATTAATTCCATATATAATTGGTTCTAATGAGCTTAAAACAAAACCTACTCAAAATAGTGTTAAAGATTTACAAAACATGGGAATAAGACCAAATTTCTTAGTATGTAGAACTCCATTTGAAACAAGTGATTCTATTAAAGAAAAATTAAGTTTATTTTGTAATCTACCTAAAAGTAATATTATTGATTGTGTGGATGCCAAAAATATTTATGAAATTCCCCTTAACTTACATAAACAAAAAATTGATGAACTTATTTTAAAACAATTTAATTTAAAAGAAAATAAAGCTAATTTAAAAGATTGGTGTGATTTAATTAATCGAATGGATAATTTAAAAGATGAAGTTGATATTGCTTTAGTTGGAAAATACGTAGAACTACACGATGCATATTTATCTGTTGCAGAAAGTTTAAGACATGCTGGATATAAATATCATACTAAAGTTAACATTCATTGGATTAATTCAGAATTCCTTGAAAAAGAAAATATTAATTTAAAAGAAGTATTTAAAAATATTCAAGGAATACTTGTTCCCGGTGGATTTGGAAATCGTGGAATAAATGGAAAAATTAAAGCTATAGAATTTGCTAGAATAAATAATATACCATTCCTTGGAATCTGTCTTGGAATGCAACTTGCTGTTATTGAATTTGCAAAAGATGTATGTGGTATTTTAGATGCTAATTCAACAGAATTTGATCCTTTATGTAAAGAAGCTGTTATTGATTTAATGAGTAATCAAAAAACAGTTATTAATATGGGAGGAACTCTCCGACTTGGAAATTATAATTGCACTATCAAAAAAAATACTTTAGCTTATAAAGACTACAAAGAAGAACATATTAAAGAACGTCATCGTCATCGTTATGAATTTAATAATAAATATATGGATATTTTAGAAAGTAAAGGTATGGTTTTCTCAGGAATAAACGAAGAAAGTAATCTAGTTGAAATTATTGAAATACCAAAACACAAACATTTTATTGCTTGTCAATTTCATCCTGAATTTAAATCTCGTCCTACTCGTCCACATCCTTTATTTGATTCATTCATAAAATCAAGTATTGATAATAAATAAAAATCCACTAGTTTAACTAGTGGTTTTTCTCACGCCCTATAAGGGCTGATACAGGCAGCTACCATATGGTAGCTTTTTAATTCGCCAATCGCCTTTGTCACTCTAACAACCCTTAAAAGGGTCTTCGTACTCCTTTACACTTTTTTTATCTACTATCATGTCTTCTAACTCTTGCTCTCTTATATACTTTTTTATTGTTTGTTTATTTAATCCTACTGTACTTACATAATATCCTCTTGCCCAAAAAGTTCTCTGTCCATACTTATATTTTAAATTTGCATGATTTTCAAATATCATTAACGCACTTTTTCCTTTCAAATATCCCATAAATTGTGATACACTTAATTTAGGTGGAATCCGTACCAACATATGTATGTGATCTATGCATGCGTGTGCTTCTATTATTTCCACATCTTTATACTCACATAATCTTCTTAAAATTACGCCAATGTCTCTACGTAATTTACCATATATTGCTTTCCTACGATATTTTGGTATGAACACTATGTGATATAAACAGTTATATTTCGTATGAGACAATTGGCTCTCATCAATATCTTTAGATTTTGTTTTACTCTTTAACATAAACATCTCCTCCTGTTTTTTAGTTGATTGGCGAATCATACTTATTATAACAGAAGGAGATGTTTATGTTTTCTGGTGGGCTTCGCTCTTTATTATTCTCACCTGCTTAGCAGGTGGTTTTGAATGCAAAACTGATGTTTTGCATAATAAAAGAATAATACCAAATTTAAAAGTATTATTCTTTTATTTTAATTTATTTTTATTTATATCTACTTTTGATAATAATTCTAAAAACTTTTGATATTTCAAAATAAAATTTAATTCATCATAATCATTATCAATTTCATTCATATAAAATAAAAATTTATAAGAATCAAATTGTTCCATCAAAGAAACATAATAAGCAATTTTTTCTACTCCTTCATATTTTTTTATGTATTCAACAACTTGCTTCCAAAATAGAAAATGTTCTTCTCTCATCAAATCATATCCTTTTAAAATAAAATAAGCATCTCCTAATTCATTATCACGTAAAACTTTCGTAATTAAAGAATATGATTTTTTCCATTTTTCATTCATAACATATCCCCCTTTTTTATAAATCCATATTTTATCAAAAAATAGAAAAAAAGTCAAAGTTTTTTTGACTCTTCATTTTTTAATATGTCATATAAATTTAGTTCTACAATAGATTTTAATACCTCTAATTGGTCTTTTTTTGGTAACCTAAAAACATTACTAACCAATGATTTTATATCTTCTATTCCATAATCATTTAATATACTACTAGATAAATGTTCAATTCCTGTAATCCAATAAGGACTAGATAAAGGAATATAAGAAATAGACGAATTAAGAATTATTTCTTTTTTTTCATCTATACTTAATTCATCTAAAAAACGAAGTTTTAAAGAATGAATATATGATATCAACTCTTGTAATTCTTTTTTTCCAAGAATTAATTTCAGTTCTTTTAAAGAACATTCTAAAATATCATGAATTGTAAAGAAATATGATCTTAATAATTTATTTTTACAAGATACACTAAGAGGCAAAGTCGAAATATAAAAATTAGGTAAAGATTCATTTGCTAAATCAAAAGAGCTAATTTTTTTCTTTCTTTCATAATTTCCGATTTTTTTTATTCTAAATAATAATTTTACTATTACTGAATTTAATAGTTTATTGATTTTAGAAAAACTAAGATTGGTTTCTTCACAAATTGATTCTACTGGTTCTAAAATTCCTTGATTTATAATACCATATCGTTTTCTAAAAACATACGTTTCTATATAATCAAGTGGAAATACTGCTTGAATTTTTTCATCATATAATTCATCGACAATTTCATTAAGAATTTTTTCTTCAGAAAAATTTATATTAGCCTTTTTACTAAGTAAATCTACTATATCTTTTTTTTCAATTTTTTTCATATTTTCACCATTTCTTGAGTTATCATATCATATTTTTATTGTAAATTTTCTATACATTTTTTAAATCTTTTCTCTATTTTATCTTTTCCAAGTAAATTCATAATTAAATATAAATCAGGAGTATTGGCACAACTGGTTAAAGCAATCCTTAAGACTCCAGATACATCCGCAACATTTCCTTTATATAATTCTGGATTCTTTTTATATTCTTTCATATTAGATGCATATCCAAGATTATCACACATCTCTTTTATCTTAGAAAACCATTCTAGAGAATTTTCTAAAGTAAAATAAGAATTTAAATATGTACTTAATATTGTTTCTATTTCATTTTTATTATTAATTTTTCCCCATTCATATTTTGGATTTACAAATAGTTCATCAAATAGATAAAAAACAAAATTTCTAATGCTAGAATAACTTGTATAATCTTTTCTTGGTTTTTCTCCTCCTCTTTCAATATTAAATACTGATATAGCATAATCTTTATTATTTACAAGTACTTCATAAAATTCTTTATCAAATTCATTGGTCCAAATAAGTAAATTATCATATATTTCTTTGGCTGATAAACGACTTAAATAGTTCTTTGAAATATTTAAAAGTTTTTCTACATCAAATAAACTTCCACTGGCACTAATCTTTTTAAAATCAAATTTAAATTCACCTAAATCTTTATCTGGATTATTATCAAGCCATTCTTCAAAGTTAGAATTTGCTATTGTCATTAAATATAGTTTTACAGCATCACTTGGTATTCCTTCTTTATGATAATATTCAACACTTGCTTCTTTATCTTTTCTCTTAGAAAGCTTTCTCCTAACCCCTTCTTCATCAATTTTCATAACTAGTCCAAGATGAGCATAACGAGGTTTTTCAAAACCAAAAATTTCAAATAATTGATCATGAATAGGAAATGATGCAATCCATTCTTCTCCACGCATAACATGAGTTGTATGCATTAAATGGTCATCTACTAAATGAGCAAAATGATATGTTGGTAATTTATCAGTTGATTTAATTAAAACAATATCTAAATCATTTTCAGGAAATTCTATATCTCCACGTACTTCATCATGTAAGGTAATTTTATTATTAAAGTTTCCAGGAGATTTAAGTCGAACAGTAAACTCTTCTTTATTTTTTATTTTTTCAATTGCTTCATCAATTGTTAAACTTCTGCATTTTGCAAAAGATCCATAGTAGCCAATTCTTTCTTTATTAAGTTCTTGAATCTCCCTTGTTTCATTTAACTCTTCACTAGTACAAAAACATGGATATGCAAGTCCTTTTAAAACCAAATGTTTAGCATAGGTATGATAAATCAATTTTCTTTCACTTTGAATATAAGGTCCATATTCACCAATTGAATGCTCTTCATCAATCATTCCTTCATCTGGTATAATATCAAAGTTTTTTAAATCATTTAATATTCCAACAATTCCATTTTCAACCGTTCGCTTAGAATCAGTATCTTCAATTCTAAGCATAAATACACCATTAGTATCACGTGCTGCTTTGTAATCTTCAAAGGCTGAAAGTAAACTTCCCATATGTACAAATCCAGTTGGACTAGGGGCAAATCTTGTAACTCTAGCCCCATCCTCTAAATTTCTTTTTGGATACATTTTTTCATAATAATCAATATCATTAACTACATCAGGAAACATCAAATCAGCAAGTTCTTTTAATTTATCCATATTATTCCTCCCAAATATTTAATATTTTAGCACATTAGTAAACAAATATCAAAATATATATAATTATTTTTATTAGTTATTTTTTTATTTATAAATCATTGGTTTAAAAGTTATTCTTCGTGTTCTTTAATATAATCCATAATTTTATTTTTAGCACTTGTAGTTACCACTTTATCTAACCAATCATCTTTTGGAACATAAGCACTCTGATCAGTTATAATTCTTACTTTATCTTGATTTTCTAATACATAATCAAGTGGAACCGATTCATTATTAACAATAGCTGCAACCATAGAATTTCCAATATCTGTATGAATTTTATAAGCAAAATCAATAACAGTTGCTCCATTTGGAAGTTCTATTACCTCTCCTGTTGTTGTATATACATAAATATTACTTCCGAAAAGTTCTTTTTTCACTTGAGATAAAAATTCTATGTTATCTAAGATTGTACTATCAAGTTCTTTTATTTCTTTAAAGAATTGAAAATTATTTTCTAAATCCTTTTTCATAAAAAACTTTGCATTATTTTTATACTTAAACCAATAAGATGTCAAACCATAAATTGCAACTTGTTCCATCTCGCGAGTCCTAATTTGAAATTGTAATAACCTGTTATCAGGTCCAAATACTGTTGTATGTAAACTTTTATACATGTTAGTTTTAGGTTTGGCTATATAATCCTTGAATTTATCATTAATAGGGGTATACGCTTCATGTAATAACATTAAAGCCATATAACAATCTTTTGGACTTTTAACTATTACCTTAATAGAAATCATATCATGTATCATATCAAAGTTTACTTTTGTAAGTAATTTTTTATAAATACTATAAATATCTTTATAACGTAGTTCAAATTCTACTTTAATTCCATTTTTTTTAAAAAGTAATTTAAGTTTTTCTATTTCTTTTTCTAGCGTATTTTTAGTTTCTCTTTTTAAATCCTCTCTTTGTTTTTTTATATCTCCATAAATACTTGGTTTTAAATATTTAAAACTTAAATTTTCAAGTTCATCTCTAATTTTATTAGCTCCTATATAATATGATAAAGGAACATAAATTTCTAGTGTTTCAAGTGACTTTTCAAGTTGCTTTTCAAGACTTTTATATTCAAGAGTTCTCATATTATGAAGGCGATCTACAAGTTTTATAATAATAATTCGAGGATCAGTTGCCAGACTTACAATAAGTTTTCTAATATTTAGAGCACTTAATTCTTTTTTATTATTAAAATCAAGTTTAGTCATCTTAGTAACGCCATCTACTAAATCCCTTACTGTTTTATTAAAAGTTTTTTCGATTTCATCTAAAGTTGATTCAGTATCTTCAACTACATCATGAAGTAAAGAAGCTATAATGGTATCCATATCGGCATGCATAAAAGAAAGAATATAGGCAACATTTAAAGGATGAATGATATAAGGTTCCCCACTTGCCCTAAATTGATTTTTATGATGATTATTTGCATATTCATAAGCACGTCTTAACTTTCTAATTTCAACGAGTGAATATGACAATACTTTTTTTTCTAAATCATTATAAGTAATACTCTCCATAATACTTCACCTACCTTAGTAGTATATAACAAAAATGACTTAAATACAACGATTTAAATCATTTTTTATCACGAATCTTTTAATAAATCAAGAATTTCTTGTTCGTTTAATATCTTAATATTTAATTTTAAAGCTTTATCATATTTACTACCAGGATTTTCTCCAAGAACAACAAAATCAGTTTTTTTACTTACTGATTCAATTACTTTACCACCATTAGTAATAATTTTATCCTTAAGCTCATCTCTTTTAATACTTAAAGTACCTGTTATAACAAAATTTTTATCCTTAATAAGAGGATTATCAATACTTTTTCCAAGATAATTAAAATTTACTCCTAAATTTCTTAATTCTTCAATTAATTCTCGATTTTTTTCTTCATTAAAATAATCATATACACTTTTTGAAATTTCACATCCTATGTCAGGAATATCGGAAAGTTCATCTATACTTGCCTCCATTATATTATCAAGAGTTAAATATTTTCTAGCAAGAATCGTTGCTGTTTTTAAACCAACATGTCTAATTCCAAGTGAAAATAATAATCTTTCTAAAGAATTTTCTTTACTTTTTTCTATCTCGTTTAGTAAATTATCAATACTTTTTTCTCCATATCCTTCAAGCATCATTAATTCTTTTTTATACTTTTCTAAATGATAAAAATCAGTTATTTTTTTTACAAAACCTAAATTATATAAATCTTCAACAATTCTTTCTCCAAGACCTAAAATTCCCATAGCTTCACGACTTGAAAAATGAATTAATCCTTCAATATGTCTTGCATCACATTTTAAATTAGGACAATAATAATTACTGTCTTTCTTTATTAAAGGAGTATTACAAATTGGACAATTTTCACACATCTTAAATTCTGGCAATTCTTTAATTCTTCTTTCTTTTTTTACACTTTCAACTCTAGGTATTACGTCTCCTGCTTTAATAATTACAACATAGTCTCCAACTCTTATATCTTTTTCTTTAACATAATCTTCATTATGAAGAGTAGTTTTAGAAATTGTTGATCCCATTACATCTACAGGTTCTAAAATTGCATTTGGAGTAACCTGTCCCGTTCTTCCAACTGTAAATATGATATCTTTTAACTTTGTAACTACCTCTTCTGGTGGAAATTTATAAGCTGTTGCCCATTTAGGATATTTTACAGTACTTCCAAGTTTCATTTGATCTAAAATATTATTAAGCTTAATAACAACACCATCAATGTCATAAGGAAGTGTTTCTCTTATCTTTGTCTTTTCTTGAATGTACTCAAGAATTCCATCTATTCCTTCTACTAATTTATTATTTGAATTTATTACAAAGCCTAATTTTTTCATAAATTCTAGTGCTTCAAAGTGAGTTTTAATTCCATAATCCATGGGATTGGGTAAATGATAAATAAATGCATCTAAATGTCTTTCAGCAGCAATTTTTGAATCTAATTGTCTAATTGAACCAGCTGCAAGATTTCTAGCATTTTTAAATGGTTCTAATCCATCACGTCTTCTTTCTTCATTAATTCTTGACAATGTTCTTTTAGAAATATATATCTCTCCTCTAACCTCAATATCAATATCTTGATTTAGTTTTAATGGAATCGTTTTAATAGTTTTAACATTATCGGTAATATCTTCTCCAATAATTCCATTACCTCTAGTTGCAGCATAAAATAACTCTCCATGTTTATATCTAAGAGATACTGACAATCCATCTATTTTAAGTTCACATACATACTTAGGATTATTAATATTTTCTTTTCTAATTCGAGAATCAAATGTTATAATATCACTTTCTGTAAAAACATTAGACAAAGATAGAAGAGGTATTTCATGAGTAATTTTTTTGAAACTTTCGTTTACTTTTCCACCAACTTTTTTAGTTGGAGAATTATCTTTAGCAAAATTTGGATACATATCTTCAAGTTTAATTAACTCTTGCATAAGTCTATCATATTCATTATCACTAACACTAGGATTATCTAATGTATAATATTCATAATTTAATCTTGTTATAATATCAGTTAATTCTTGAATTCTTTTTTCTGGATTATTCATAAACAAGTCCATCTACTTTCAAAATATTTTTAAAATCAATATTAAAACTCATCGTAGAATCATTTTTAATAGTTTCATCTAATGTTTCTTTTGTATATGGTCCATAGATACTAGAATCTACATAATATATCATATAATATTTTCCATTTTGAAGTTTTAAACAAACAACATCGCTATTATATTTAATTTCTTTAATGTTATAATCCTTATTTTCTATTTTAATAACCTCATCATTTTTATATAATTCTACTTTATTATCTATTCCTTTAATTACATATCCATCATATAAATCATAATGAAAATTTTGAAAATTTTTACTACATCCAACTAGTAAAATAAAAGAAAGAAGAATAAATGTAGTAACAAATTTATTTCCATAAATCATACGGATATTCCCCTTTCTCAATTAATTTATTAAGTTCCCTAACAACAAATTCTTTATCTTCCTTATAAGTTACTCCAAGCCATTTGTCAGTAGACTCTAAAACTTTAACTTTCTTTCCATTATGAATTTCATTAAATACAACATCTGGAATTAAATACTCACATTTAGATAAATCATTTTTATTTTTTATTAAAAACTCACTTATTCCATCTTCTAAAGTTTTAAACATACGAGGAGTAAAGCCAAAGAAATTCATAGATACAAGAGCATTTTCTTCTACTTCAAACGAATCTCTTCCATCAAGTGGACTAGCTATAATTTTATCATTAACTCTTTCGATACTTGATTCGATAATGTTTGTTAAATAACCACTTTCACTTTCACAAACACCACGTTTTACACTACCATTTGAAAGAATAGTATTAGAAACTCTAAATGCAACCATTGAATAACAATCCTGATCATTACTATTATCAAAGAATTCTTTAATTTTTAAATAGGCATCTTTCCCATAAAAATCATCAGAATTAATCATTACAAAATTTTCATTTACAACATTTTTAGCACTTAAAACAGCATGACCTGTTCCCCATGGTTTAACTCTATCTTCTGGTATTTCTACTACATTTGGTACATCATTAATATCTTGAAAAGCATATTCTACTTTAATTTTATTTTCAATACGAGCACCAACAGTTTCTCTAAATAAATCATAGTTTTCTTTCTTAATAATAAATACTACTTTAGTAAATCCAGCTCGAATCGCATCATAAATCGAGTAGTCAATAATAAATTCTCCATTTGGTCCAATTGGTTCAACTTGTTTTAGCCCTCCAAATCTAGATCCCATTCCTGCTGCAAGGATTACTAATGTTAATTCTTTTTTCATATTATCACACCTTTCTTAAACTTTTATGATTATAAATTAACGTTTTTACTCCAAATGGATGTTTAAAAGCAATCTTTAATAAAGTAAGTTTAGGATTTTTTTTATTTATAATTACTTCTAAAACGGTTCCAGCTCCAAAATTTTCATGATAAACAAAATCTCCTACTTTATAATTCATCTCAACATCTTCTTGGTAATTGTTTGAAACTTCCATTTGTTCTCTTCGATTATTATTATAATCTATATTTCCAAAATTTTCAAACTCTTTTCTACTTAATTCTTCAATTAACTCTGGATTTATTTCTCCAATAAATCTACTAACAGGATTTATTTGATCACTTCCGTATAATAATCTCATTCTTGCATTGGTAATAAACAATTCTTTCTTAGCTCTAGTAATTGCAACGTAACAAAGTCTTCGTTCTTCTTCGATTTCTTCTTCACTATCCATACAGTTTACATGAGGAAATAATCTCTCTTCCATTCCAACTAAGAATACATAATTAAATTCTAGCCCTTTAACAGCATGAATTGTCATTAAACTAACAGCATTTTCTACTTCTTTTACCTCGGTATTGTCGCTGATTAAACTAACATTCAAAAGAAAATCTTCTAAAGATATAACACCATTTTCTTCTTCAAATACTTTTGCAACTGATTTAAACTCTTCCAGATTTTCTAACCTAACATCAGCTTCTAAAGTCCCCTCTTTTTTTAATTCATCTCTAAGTCCTGTTTTTTCTAACACTAAATCTATAAAATCTGTTAAAGAAATAGTATCTTTTATTTGTCTTAACTCTTCTATCATAGATTTAAATAGATATTCTTTACCAGAAATAATTGCATCATACATACTAATATTTAATGCTTCGGCTTGATTTAATATTCCAAGCAATGTTTTTTCACCTATTCCACGTCGTGGTACATTTATAATTCTTTCTAAACTAACATTATCTTGAGTGTTATGAATAAGTCTTAAATAAGCAAGTAAATCTTTAATTTCACGTCTTCCATAAAAGTTTACTCCTCCAATAATTTTATAAGGAATATTAGCTTTTAAAAGTCCATCTTCAAATGCACGTGACTGTGCATTTGTTCTATAAAGAATTACGATATCTTTTAAAGAAACATTATTATTAATTAATTCTTTGATTTTTGAGGTAACAAATGATACTTCTAAAAGTCCTGTATTGGCTCTATAATATTGTATCTTTTCTCCTTCTCCTAAATTAGAATATAAATTTTTTTCTTTTCGATTTTTATTATTTTTAATCACTGAATTTGCTGCATCGAGAATTTTTTTGGTACTACGATAATTTTCTTCTAAATTAATAATTTTTGTATTTGAATAATCTTTTTCAAAATTTAAAATATTTTTATAATTTGCTCCACGAAAGCCATAGATTGCTTGATCAACATCTCCAACTGCACATATGTTTTTATATTTTTGGGCAAGTAATTTGGTTAATTTATACTGTGCTTCATTCGTATCTTGATATTCATCTATTAATATGTATTTAAATCTTTCTTGATATTTCTCTAAAATATCTAAGCGATTGGTAAATAGTTTTATAGGAAGAACTAATAAATCATCAAAATCTAAAGAATTATTTTTAATTAAATCATCTTCATATTTTTGATATATTTCTAAAACTATTTCTTCAAAATCACTTCGAACATATTTTTTATACATAGTTGGTGTAATTAAATCATTTTTTAGACTACTAATTTGATTTTTTATTGCTTTAGGATTAAATTTTGTAGAATCAATATTTTTATCTTTCATAATTTTTTTTATAATAGTTAAAGAATCATCACTATCAAAAATAACAAAATTTTTATCATATCCCAAATACTCAAAATTTTCTCTTATTATCATAAGTCCAAAAGAATGAAAGGTTGATATTTGCATACTTCTTGCAAAATATCCAATCAAATTATATATACGACTTTTCATTTCTCCGGCAGCCTTATTTGTAAAAGTTATTGCTAAGATATTACTTGGGTCAATTCCACTTTTAATAAGATATGCAATTCTTGTTGTTAAGACCTTTGTTTTTCCTGAACCAGCTCCTGCTAACACAAGAAGTGGTCCATTTATGTATTGTACTGCTTCTTTTTGATTGTTATTTAATTTTTCTAATATGTCCATAATTTACTTCTACCTCAAAAAGTATTTTATCAAAGATATTCTAAAATGTCTATGGACTTTTATATAATTTACAGATATACATTTTTATATAATTTAGAAATAACAAAAGATCTTTTAATCAGTTTTAATAGTAAAAAAATATTTATATATAATAATTAGAAAGCAAATTTTTTTTCGTATATTATATATGAGGTGATATTTAATTATGTTAAAAAATTATGGATTTCAAAATGAAAGGGATTTTATAGAATTATTTAATAATAAGTATTTATATGAATTAGATGATAATTCTCAATTTTTTTTAAAAGAATTATTTGGTGAGATAATTAATAATGATGAACCAATAAAATCATGGAAAAATCAAATAGTTCAAAAAACCGATATATTTATCAAGTATAAAAATTATATAAAAAGCATTAGTATAAAATGTGGAAATAACAATTCTGTTCATTGTGAACAACTTCAAGAATTTAGAAGATATTTAGAAAATTTAAAAATACCTTATAAAGTCATAGAAAAATATGTAAGTTATCATTATGGATATGCTAGAAAAGAAGATGGTAAAATAGATTTTTCAAAATCTCTAAGTTCAGATGAATACAAGCAAATATATCAAGGCGAAATAAATATTTTTAATAAAAGTATAAATAAGACCAGAATAATTGTAGATATGATTGACAGATTTATTGTCAGGGGTAGAAATTCCGATTATGATATAGATGCTTTGATATCTGGTAAAGTTGATAATTATGTGTGGATTATGAAGTATGATTTATATGATTTAATACTATCTAAAAGATGTTTAGACTATACGTCTCCACATATAGCCTGTATGACGATTGGACCCAGAATAAGAAATTTAAATCATGATTCAAAAAATTCAAAGTATAGATATCTAGTATGTATTAGATGGAATTTTATTAGAGAAAGTATTATAGAATTTAAAAAAAATAGAAATATGTCAATTCCTATCTTTTAAAAAAATATATTTTTTTAATAAAATTTTTTTCTTTTCTTGAGAATTCTGATTTTATAATACCAAGACAAGCAGACACGTGGGGTTATAAAAAAAAATCGAACTACAAAAGTTCGACTAAATTTACAAATGGAGCGAATAACTAACAAGTTACGAACCAAAGTTCTCTTTAAAAGTATTTTATCTCATTATATATAAATTATCAATTATTTTTATTCGTTTGAATCAAATTCTACAATCCCACTTATAAATGTAGCTTCCTTTAATAATGAAATATCATATTGAGGATTTATATTATATAAAACGTCTTCACTACTAAAATTTTTGAATTTTTCTATATTCCCGGCATAATACTTTATTGCTATTACATTATCAATATTAACACTACCATTTTCTAAAAATGATATATCATGTAATTCATAGTCAATCCAAAAATAACCCTTATCCAAAAAATTAATATTTTGTTTTGAATTTAAAGACAACTTTATTTTGTCATGTATAATGCCTTCTGTAAATGAAAAATTTACATTAACCATATCTTTATTTATTGCATAAATTTTTGATGTTTCTACATCACGAATAACAAAAAATCCATAATGATTAGTCCAATTTGTCTTCTCAGGATCAGCATTTTTATATACTCTTGTATAAAAGAAAAAATCTAAATATTCAAAACGCTTTTTTTGCTTTGTGGATTTTATTCTTTCATTCCTTTCTTTACCATATTTATTTGCAGAAACAATAAAAACGATAAACCATATTACAAAAAAAATAAATGCACCAATAATTATAATAAATCCTTCCATTACTTCCTCCTTTTATTTATACAAACATTATATCATTTAAAATATTATTGAACAAGTTATTTTTAAAAAAATATGTATAACTAATAAAGAAAGTATGGGATTTCCCATCAAGCGAATTTGATGTGTACAAATTCAGTACTTGCTATTACAAGATTAAAAAGAAAAAATATACCAAAATTTGATATATTTTTAATTATTTTCTTTAGATTCTTCTTTAGAAATTAGATAAAGTCTATCAACAACATTACCATTTTCCATATAAGGACATTCAAAAATTTTACCACTAAAAAATTGTTCTGCAATTAAGTTTATACATATCTTTGAGTAATAACCTTGATAGTTTTCTTTATCCATTTTTGATAGAGAAAATACAAAATAATCTTTCTTTAATTCTTCTAATTCTGTTTCATTAATTAAACTTTTATGAGTAATTCCTATCTTATCATTTTGTAAAATTTCTTTTAAATATTCAATATATTCTTTAGAATTTTTAGAAATAAATTCATCAGTAAATTTAATATTTTTTATCTTAATATTATAGTTTTTATCTCTTTCAATTTCTAAAGAATTTATTAATCTATGAATTATTTCTCTTTTAGCAATTCTTGTTAAACTATCAAATTTAAATGCCATACATAATTCTTTATTAAATAAATAACTATTAGTTTCTTCTTCGTATTTACAATCTAATCTTTTTAATAATTCTAATGTAAATTCTTTGTTATTATCATCTAAATTAAGATTATTTTTCTTAATTTCTAACTTGTTAATTTCTTTTTTTATCATATCATTTTTATTATTAATTGCTTCAACATTTAAATTAGAAGAAAGATATAAATCTACTAATTTTTTCTCTTGTATTTTTAATTTTTCTAAAGATTTATTAATTTCATTTAATTCTTTAGAAACACTTTTATTAGGAACAATTGATTCATTAGTATTATCATACATATACATAGTTAATTCATTTAATACTCTGGATAATTGTTTTTCTATTTTGTCAGAACTATAATGAAGTCCTTTTTGGGAACAATTATCATTTTTACAAGTTAAATGATAATATTCTTTTTTTATTCCATTTCTTGTATATTTATAAGATATAGTAGAAGATAAAATATGATTACAACTAGGACATTTAACAATAGATGTAAATAAATGAATATGTTCTCCATAGTTAGAATGTTTATTTTTTTCTAAATTATTTCTTGTTGCTTTCCATATTGTATTACTAATAATTGGTTTACAATAATTTTCAACTCTTAAAACATCTTCGGGTTTTCTTTTATATTTACCATATTCAAATATTCCAATATAAATAGAATTAGTTAATATTTTATAAACTCTATCCGTACTCCATTTACCTGTTTTTAAATAAGAATTATTTTCTTTCATAATAGTTGCTATATTTCTTGTAGAATGACCTTTTTTACATAAATCAAAGATTTCTTTAACTACAAGTGATTCAATAGGTTCTATTTCTAATTTTCCTGTATCTTTATTTCTAGTATATCCATAAGGTGCTTTAGATGGATGGATATGTTCTAATGCCATTTCTTCCATAGCTCTTTTAGTTCTTGCTCCAATTTCTTTTCTTTCACGTTGTCCAAATACTAAATTAATACCATAAAACATTTCTCCATTTGCTGTTGAAACATCGTAGGGTTCTAATATTAATTCAATCTTAACATCATATTGTTCACAATAATTTAATAACCAAAATCCATCATAATTATTTCTAGTTAGTCTATCTACTTTAATAGCAATTGCTTTGTCTAGTTTATGACTTTTAATATCTTTTAACATTCTTTGCATTTCAGGTCTCATTAAATCTTTTCCTGAATGTCCTGCATCATTATAAACATCTACAATATCATAATTGTTCTTCTCACAATATTCTTTAATCATTCTTTGTTGAGAATCAATAGAATAACCATTATCTCTTTGATCATCAGTTGATACTCTTACATAAATTCCACATCTCATATAAATCATCTCCTTTACTTGTTTCCTCACTAAAATGCAAAATAACAGACACTAAATTGAAAAATATTAAAAATACCTCTCATATGTTTCCTCATTTAAATAGAAAAAGTTGCATTAAATTTTAAAAAAATAAAACTTTTAAATATACCTCCTCAACTGTCTCCTCACTTAAACGCAAAAAGTAAAGCCTAAAATTGAAAAAAGTTTAAAATTTCTTTAAAATTGACACAATTTCTGTCAAGTTATACTTATTTTTATGTTCTTTAATATAAAATGGTCTATTACTAATTTCATTAATTTTGTATTCATAAATAGTAAGAGTAATAGGAGATGAGATTTCATAAATAGTAGGTTCAATAAATTTTAAATTAGTATTTAAAAGAACTTTAACTTTTCCTTTTATAACTTTATATTTAAAATTACTAATAGCATTTAGTAGTTTAGGATTAGTTTCTAGTTCTTCTAATACTTTAAAATTAAGCATCAAAAAAGTCCTCCTTTCAAAAGAGAACTTTGATTATAGAATACCTTGCCAAGCAGACACGTGGGTATAATAAAAACTTACAAACTTTAAATAGTTCGTAAGTTGTTTTTAAATGGAGCGGATGATGGGAATCGAACCCACGTGGTCAGCTTGGAAGGCTGAAGTTCTACCATTAAACTACATCCGCAAAAACAAGACATTTATAATTATATCAAGAATTATTTAAAAGTCAACATTTTTTTATACATTTTTTATTTTTTTATTTTAATAATTAAAATTAAATAACCACTTTAATTTATGAATTAAAGTGGTTACATCTTTTAAAATAAAGATAATTGATTAGATTCCGGTAAATCATTTAAAATTTTCATTGATTTCATTTTTTCAATAAGAGTTTGTGATACCTTACCTCTTTTTTGTAAATCTTCTATACTTAAAAATTCTCTCTCATTTCTTTCGCTACAAATCGTTTTACCAACGGTATCTCCAAGTCCATCAATTGCTCTAAAAGGAGGGATTAAGGTATTTTCAGCAGTTTCTGATTTTATAAATTTTACGGCATCAGATCTTTGTAAATCAATATTTCCAAATTTAATTCCCCTTGCAGTAGCTTCTAACGCAATTTTTAAAGCTTCTAATACATCTCCTTCTTTTTTTGTAATTTCAAATCCTTTATTTTCTAAATCTTCTATTTTCATTTTAATAGCATCATACCCTTTGATCATAGTTTCAATATCAAAATCTTTTACTCTTATCGAAAAGAAAGTTGCATAATAATTAAGAGGTTGATAAACTTTAAACCAAGCAATTCTCATTGCACTCATAACATAAGCACATGCATGAGCTTTCGGAAACATATATTGTATTTTATGACAAGATTCAATATACCAATCCGGAATATTGTTATCAATCATTATTTGTTTCCATTCAAGCCATTTTTCTGGTTCTTTTTTGGCTTTTCCTTTTCTTACAAACTCCATAATTTTAAAAGCATCTTTAGGCTTTAAACCATTATTTTTTAGATATACCATTATATCATCGCGGCATCCTATAACATCGCGAAATTCGCAAATGTGATTATCAATTAAATCTTCAGCATTTCCATTCCATACATCCGTCCCATGCGAAAGTCCGGATATTTTAACAAGTTCTCCAAAAGTTTTTGGTTTTGCTTTAATTAACATATTAATAACAAAATTTGTTCCCATTTCAGGCAGTCCAAGTGTTCCAATTTCACATTTTATCTCCTCTTTAGTAACTCCTAATGCATCTGGAGAAGATAGTAAACTTAATACTTTAGGATCATTAATAGGAAGAGTTGTTACATCGATTCCTGATAAATCTTGAAGCATTCTTAAAATAGTGGGATCATCGTGACCAAGAATATCAAGTTTTAATACATCTTGATCAATTGCATGATAGTCAAAGTGAGTTGTTCTCCAAACCGAACTAATATCATCTGCAGGATACTGAAAAGGTGTAAAATCGAAGACATCCATATAAGATGGAATAACAACAATTCCTCCCGGATGTTGTCCAGTAGTTCTTTTTACTCCCGTACAACCAAGTGCTAAGCGTTCAATTTCTGCTTGATGTACTTTTTCAATGCCTTTTTTTTCAAAATATCCTTTTACAAATCCATAAGCAGTTTTCTCAGCAACCGTACCAATTGTTCCGGCACGATATACATTATCTTCTCCAAAAATAACCTTTGTATAGGCATGTGCCGATGCTTGATTATCTCCTGAAAAATTTAAATCAATATCAGGTACTTTATCAGCATTAAATCCTAAGAAGGTTGCAAACGGCATATCTTGCCCTTCTTTTGACATAGGACTATTACAATTTGGACAATTTTTATCTGGTAAATCATACCCTGAGGCTGAATAATTAATGGAATATGGAGTTCCTTCTTCATCTTCGAATAAGCTTAAATGACATTTTTTACAAAGATAATGTGCTGGAAGTGGATTTACCTCCGTAATTCCCATCATAGTAGCAACAAAAGAAGATCCAACAGAACCACGTGAGCCTACTAAATAGCCTTCATCATTTGAATGTTTTACAAGTTTTTGTGCAATTAAATAAATTACATCAAATCCTCCTCCAATAATTCCTCCCAGTTGTTTTTTTGTTTCTTTTTCGATATATGTACTATCTTTAATTTTATCTGGATCAGTCTTTTCAAGTTCCAAAACAAATTCATTTTTTGTTAATTCAAAAACTTTATCATATCCAAGTTTTACTACCTCGTGTAATACATCTTGAAAAATAGAATCAATTTGTTTTTCATCATAATCATTATGTTCTTTTTTGATATAATTTTTTACTAAAGATATAATTCTATCTCCATATAATTCTTGAGCAATTCTTTCTTCAATGCTTCTTGGTAATGGATTTCCATACATACTGTGAGCTTTATCAAAAACTATTTTGTATACATCTTCTCTTGAATTTTCAATTATAGGAGAAAAAGGAATTCCACCTGTATTAATAATAACTTCTACATCTTCTATTAAATCAGCAACTTTATTAGTGTTTTCGACAACAATTTCATATGCAAGACTTGGTTCAAGAAAATCAAAATCTTCAAGCATTTCATTTGTTGTTCTAAAATGTTGACTAGGAATTTCAGTTATATCACGTCTTGCTAAGTGGTGAAGACCACCACCAGGAAGTTTTTGATTGACAATAATTTCTCTATATATTTTATCGCTTCTTTTAACATGATGTACATCTCCAGTTGCAACAATATATTTACCTGATTCCTTTGTCAATCTAACTATTTTTTTAATATTATTTTGCAACTCTTCCAAATTCTTAAAATCACCCATTTGGATTAAATGAGAATATACTTCAGGTGGCTGCACTTCAACATAATCATAAAATCCAATTATATCGCGAATCTCTTCATCTGATTTACTTCTAGCCTCAAGAAATACTTCTGATTCATAACAACCACTTCCAATTAATAAGCCTTCTCTAAGACTTTCTATTTCACTTCTAAGTACCCTTGCTGTTTTATAAAAATGTTTAGTATTGGCAATTGAAACAAGTTTAAATAGATTTTTTAAACCTTTTTTATTTATTACTAAAATATTTACATGATAAGTTCTACCAAATTTATGAATATCATCTTTTGAATATAATTTTTCTAAATCACTTATTTTTAAAATATTAATTCCTTCTAA
>ONSF01000100.1 GCA_900320425.1 uncultured Eubacteriales bacterium
TAAATTTGATAAATTAACTGGGGAAGATATAAAATCAGTTATAGGAGAATGTCCATTTACTGATGAATATTATGAATTTAATCCAGATATTTATAAGAGATTTTATTTAACATTCATTGATTCTTTTGTTCAAGCATTTGATGATAATAAAGATGTAATATTAAATGATACAAACTATCAAGCATTACAACAATTAGTTCATGTAAATGGTTTAATTCATATTTCTGCCATGACTAAACTAGGTTATTATGATTCATACGATGAAAGATTTTTTGATATGAAGGAATATGTTTGGGATAAAAAAGTTGCAACTGTTATATTTAATATTCCGAGTTTAATTAATCTACTTACTCCTGCCAAAATTAACATAGATAATTTAGATAAATTATTAGACTTTAAAGATATGTTTGAATATGCTGATTTAAAACAAATTAGTTTATTAGGTAAAGAAGTTATTAAAAAGATATATAGTAATAATGGATTTACTTCAAGTTCTCAATCCGAAAGAATTAATGTTGCTTGTGATTTATTAACTGCTATGGTATCAAGAAAAGAATCTACTGTTCCTTATATAAATGGGACATATCGAACTTATAAATATTCTATATACGATTCAACCGATGAAACATTATTAACAGCAGGATTAGATACTAATGCTTGTTTTAGATGCTGTGGTAATGATAACGACTTCCTACACTACTGTGCTTTGAATAAAAATGGATTCGTTATAAAATTAACTGATTCTGAAGGTAATTTTATAGGAAGAGCAGCAGGATTTAGAAATGGTAATGGTGTTTATATTAATCAATTAAGAACTATTTATGATAAAAAATCATCTGCTTATAGTTCTGAACGAGATGCAATTATTAAGACTTTTGAACAGGCATGTAATGATATTGTCGAAACATCACAAAAAAATCAAAACGAAAAAAATAAAATTGATTTTGTAGTTGTCACAAAAAGTTATACTCTTGATGACATAAACTCAAATGTAGATAATAGAACTTATAAAGCAATTGGCAAAAATCCAATGGATGCTACAAGCGAAGATTGGAAACAATTTGTTGGTAATACAAAGAATTTAAGAGAAGCTGCTAGAAATAACTACTTTACTACTGATTATGGAAATTATTCATTAATATGTATGAAATCAGCAGTTGGCGAATTATCACCTGATAAAATTAAAAAAGGAGATGTTCCCGCTCTATATATGAGAGCAAGAAAACAAATAAGTATTGATGAACCAGGTGAAAAAATTGAAACAACTGTTAATAGAATTAGAGCAATGTATTCACATCAAAGTGGAAAAGAATTTGAATACATTAAAATTCCTCAAGAATGTAAAATAGTTAATGGTGATAACTGGTATGCAATATTAGGAAAACAAGGAATAATAGATAGTTGTTATTTACCAAATGATGAATTTGCACAACAAGAATTTAATAGTATTATGAAACAACTACTTGCAAATAAACAACCTACTGAAGAAGTAATTGAAGATTCACTTGTTCCTAAGGCAAAAAAATAACTCTAAAATATTGTGTACTTTTCAAACACTATTTAAACACTAAAAAAAAAACTTTTTGTTTATTGAAATTAATTTGTCAAGTGGTATAATATAGTAAAATGAGTTGAGTCTGTCGGCAAAAACTCATTTTTTTTATACAATAAGGAGGGATACTTATAATAACTTAATTAAATGAGTATTAATTTATTTAGTACATTATCTAGTCTATATTTTATTTATTGCTTTTAAAAAAATATTTAAAATTTGTACAAATAGCTATTTTTTTAGGGTTAGAAATTGAGGAATTTGTAATACATCTGTCAGACAAATGCCTTTTTTTATGCATTTTTGATTCATTTTCTTTTATACAAATGTCTTACAAAATGAGATTTGTCATACAAAAGTAATCTTTAGAAACCCATGTAAATTGGGCAAAGCTTCCCACTGGGAAGTTGTTTGTCATACACCCTTATCCTGCTAAAAAGCAACACACGACTTGGTATATCTTTTTCTTATTTACTTAATTTAAAATTTAAACTATTAGGTACATATTTTGTCCTATAATTTGGAGGTGATTTTTATAAATAATAATTGTAATATAGTTAAAGCAAAAATAGATTCTGTTTTATTTATCGCTCTTAAACAAATATTAAAAAAGAAAAAAATGACTCAACAAGATTTAATTGTTTCACTTATAAAAGAATTTGTTTTAGAAAACTTAAGTTTATATAGTAATAATTCAAATAATTAAAAAATATCCACAATATATGTGGAAAAAATAAGGATGGTGAAAAATAATTGTTTGGAATGAAAAAGTAAGAAGAAGTCAAGATGTAATAAATGCTGTTATTAATGAATTATATAAAGATAATATAAATACTGATGGTGTTGCTGAAATATTTAATAATGGAAAAGAACAAGGATGTGTTTTAAAAATATTTGATAAGTATAATCCTAATTTGGATTTATGTTTTTGGATATACTTGGCTAGTGATAGAATTACAAATAATGAAATAACTGTTATTGTAGGTAAACATATTAATTGTAATAAATTAAATATGTGGGATGGTGATATTATTGATTCCTACATTTTTCAAGATAATGTTGCTCGTGAAATGCACAAAAAAGTTAGAGATTTTATTTTAGACTCAATTCAACATAACATGAATAAAACTCATGATATTTTAAGTTTATAAGGAGGATTATGTATAAATAATAAAAATTTATCACTTGGTGATTTAATATTATAGAAATTGGAAAACTTATAAAACAATATGAAACTGGCACTACTTTTAATGATAATTTTAAAGAAAACAATTTATATAATATCAATGAAATCATAGAATTATATCCCCTACTATCAAAACACATTATAACTAATGGTATAGATGTCAAAATTATTTTAAAGTATTATTTCCTGTTTTTGATAAGATACTTAAAATTGATTCATTATTAGATGATGATGAAATTGATGCCTTATTTGTAGGATACACTTCTTATTACTTAAGTATTAAAATAGAACCATTAGAACCTATAATTAAAATTTAATTTTAGTTTCTTATTTTTACAAAATAAAAGATACCTATAAAGATATCCTAGTGTTTGCTAAAAATTTTTATTATTTTTTTCTTTACATATCTAAAACTTCACTATGTGAGCCGGTATTGACTAAAACTAAAACTAATTTATCTTCATCATATCTATAAACTAATAACCAATCCGGAGTAATGTGACACTCATAGCAATTAATATAATATTTATCATCTTTTAATCTATGGTTTCTATATTTTTCTTCTAACTCTTCTTTATTAGCAAGTCTTTCAATAATTGTAAAAAGTTTATCAAGATTTTTTCCTTGTTTACTAATTTTTTTTAAACTCTTTTTAAATTGACTTGAGTAGTGTACTTCATATTTAGTCATCCGATAATAGTGCCTTTCTTAATTCTGTCATATCTCTATATCCTTTAGTTTTTACTTTTCCAGAAATAATATCTTCTGCTTCTTTTAGAGCTTCTATTGTTTCCTTACTTGGTTTTGGATTAGTTATTTCAAAAGGTATTCCATCTCTTTTTACTATTTGTGCTAAAAACATATTTATAGCAGTACTCATATTTAGACCTAGTCCTTTTAAAATATCTGTTGCTTCTTTTTTAGTTTTTGCATCAACATTAACATTAAGAGCAGTTGTTAAACTAGCCATAAATTTCATCTCCTTTTCTAACATAATAATATCACTTTATTAAATAAAAGTCAATCGATTATCTACATATTATCATTATGTCATCTTTATTATTATATTCTATTTTGATTAAAATATGCTTTATAAAATTAATATTTATAAACTAAAATAAATTCAACATCTTATAATTATATATAATTAACGAACTTTTGGTTGAATACATCCTATTATTTAAGTATTAAAATAGAACCATTAGAACCTATAATTAAAATTTAACTCTCATCACATGTTTCAGTAATTTCGGTACACGAATTTTTGATACACAGAAAAAATGTACAAAACGTGTACCAAATTACTTAATTAATATTGATTTTTTTTAATTATTTTTAATTTTACTACAATTAAAATTGATTAAAAACAATTAATGAAGCCCTTATAGTATATGGGTTTTATAGGAGAAAGTGAATTAATCTAAACTCCCCCTCAAAAAAACTCCAAAACCACTGTTGGGAGTTCGATTCTCTCATCCCCTGCCATTTGAAATATTAAAACATCAACAATTAAATGGTGTTTTTTTTATCATGTGATATAATTATCTTGGAGGTAATTATATGGAAGTAAAATATCATTTTTTAACCGCAAGTACAAGTTATTATAACAATAATAGTTTTGACGAATTATTAAAAGAGGAGAATAAATATCAAGGATCTATTTATTGGCATATTGGCAATCACAAAATATATACAAATGATATATGTTATATATATTATTCGAATTTACCTGACGGCAGTAGTAGAATTTTATTTAGAGGTTTAGTTTTGGATTCGGATTTAAATCATGATAATAAGGTATCAATATGTCCTGATGGTGTTGAAAATGATAAATATGTAAAATTAAAGATTAAATCCGTTTCACTTGAAAATAACGAAATATTTAATCTTCATAATTTGCGTGATAAATATAATTTGATTTCAAAGGGACAATTTAGTTATTTGCATATTGATAATATAAAACATAAAAAATTAATTAATGATGTTGAAAAATATAGCAATAATTGTCACCATTTAAAGTATGTTCATGAGTATTTTGAAAATAATTATTGTATATGTGAATTTGGATGTAAAACATTTGTTGAAGAAAATGGCTTTCATTATATAGAAAAACATCATTTGGTGGAAAAAAATTTAATAAATAAATATATTGATATTGATAATATTGATGAATTAATTAATAATAAGAATAATTTGTTTAATTTATGTCCAATGTGTCATAAGAAAATACATCATGCAAAAAAAGATGTAAGAAAAAAGATGGTTGAATTTTTATATAACAAAAATAAAAAATATTTTGATAATAGTTTTAATAAAATTTACGGAGAAAAAGATGTATTAACTTGGTTATTTGGCATATATAAATGTAATTAATAATTTATTAATTCACTGTATTATGGTATATTAAATATGTAATCAAGTTTTATCCCTATTTTTTCGCAGACATTCATAAAGAGCGTACCATTTAAAATATTAAAACACCGACTATTAGTTGGTGTTTTTTATTAAAATAATTTTCTATACTAATTCTTCTTTATAAAGATTTTTCTCTATTTACAGTATAAAATTATAAAATTCGATATTTACTTTAAATTTTAGGTATTACTTACGCTTGATTTTGTATTTGTAATATTCGAAAGCATTGTATTATATTCATTAAGTAAAGAATCATTATAAAAATAAATAGCATCTTCTCCTAATTCATACTCTTTTTTATTATTAGATAAAAATTCAAATACTCGATAAATATTATCTAGTATCTTACTACTATTTTCTAAATATTCAATTAATTCTTTCTCAGTACTTGTTTGTTTAATTTCGCCGATTATTTTTTTATAATAATCTTTATAATAACTATCTAATTTATTATCAAGATATGATATAACTTTAGATTCATCTTTCATAGAATTAAAATTTTCTTTTAGTTTATCTAATTGATTTTTATAATTATTAATCAATACTTTAGAATTTACATAATCTTTTCCATCTTTTTTAAGATTATCAATAGATAATAAATCATCAATTTCTAAATTATTATAAAAGCTTATAATATCATTTAATGATTTTAAATAATCTCTTAAATAATTTTTATAGGCTCTTTCAACCTTATAATAATCTCCAGATGAAACTGTATTATTTAATTTTTCTTTAAACTTTTCCTCATCAAAATCGGTTGCTTCCATGAGATTAGTAATTTCTTCTATCTCTGTTTCTAGTTTTCCTTCCGTTTTAAAATCTTTAGAAAGTTGTATACCTACTAATATACAAAATAATAAAATAATACTTCCAACAACAATTAATGTTATTTTTAATCCTTTTTTCATAATTCACCTATCCTTCTTTAATATTATACAACATTTTTCAACAATTTTATTATTTTAAAAAAAATATATTATATAAAAACAATATAAATACTTATTTACATTGTTTTTTTTATTATCTAATTTTTATTCTTTAATTTTTCTTTTATATATTTTAAGAAATCATCAATGCTTAAAGTAGTTGTTTCAGTTTTTGAATACAATCGATAACTAATTTCATTATTATCTTTTTCTTTATCTCCTAAAATTAAAGTAATAGGATATTTCTTAGTTTGACTTTCTCTCATCTTATAACTTAATTTTTCATTTCTAAAATCAACATGTACACGAATTTCGTTATTTTCTAGAACTTCTTTAATCTTATTTGCATATTCAAAGTGTATTTCATTATTAACTGGAATAATATTAATTTGTACTGGTGCAAGCCAGAAAGGTAAAATTCCTTTGGTTTCTTCTAGGTAGTAAGCAATTGTTCTATCAAGAGATCCAAATATGGCTCTATGAAGAACAACTGGTGTTTTCTTCTCTCCATCCGAATCAATATATTTTAAATCAAATTTTGCCGGTAAGCAAAAATCTATTTGACAAGTAGATAACGTAAATTCATTTCCAACAGCAGGTCTAACTTCTACATCAAGTTTTGGTCCATAGAATGCAGCTTCTCCTATTTTTTCTTCATAAGGTATTCCAATATCATTCATAATTTTTCTTAAAGCATTTTCGGCTTTTTCCCACATTGCATCATCTTGATGATATTTAATTTTATCACTTGGATCTCTTAAACTAAGTTCAAATTTATAATCTTTAATGTTCATTTCTTTATAAACTTCAAGAATTAATTCCACAACACCTTTAAATTCACTTTCAATTTGATCTGGAGTACAAAAAATATGTGAATCATTTTGACAAAAACTTCTAACTCTTTCAATTCCTTTTAACGCTCCACTAGCCTCATATCTACAGTCTCTAGCTATTTCAGCAATTCTTAAAGGTAAATCACGATAAGAATGAAGTTCATTACTATAAAGTACCATATGATGTGGACAATTCATTGGTCTTAAAACATATTCTTCATCTTCAACTTGCATAATTGGAAACATGGATTCTTTATAATGTTCTAAGTGTCCGGAAGTTTTATATAAATTTACATTTCCAAGAGGTGGAGTTTGAACATGTAAATATCCTCTTTTTATTTCTTTATCTCGAATATAATTTTCCAAATTATTCCAAAGAATAAATCCATTTGGCAAATACATAGGAAGTCCTCGTCCTACCAAATCAGACATCATATAAATTCCAAGCTCACGTCCTAATTTTCGATGATCTCTTTCTTTGGCTTCTTCTAGTTCTCTCAAGTAATTATTTAAATCTTCCTCTTTGTCAAAGGCTACTCCATAGATTCTTTGTAACATTTTATTATTTGAGTCTCCCTTATAATAAGCTCCACTTATTTTTAATAATTTAAAATGTTTAAGTTCTTTAACAGTTTCAACATGTGGTCCACGACAAAGATCAGTAAAATCTCCCTGCGTGTAACATGAAATTGTCGTATCAGACTCCATATTATTAATTAAATCTATTTTATAAGGATTTTCTTTAAATAATTCTAAAGCTTCTTCTCTACTTAACTCTTTTCTAATAATTCTTTTTCCATCTTTAGAAATTTTTTTCATTTCTTTTTCAATTTTTCCTAAATCATCTTCCGTTAATTTAATATCGCCTAAATCAATATCATAATAAAATCCTTCTTCAATAACTGGTCCTACCCAAAATAAAGCATTAGGGTACAAATGTTTTACTGCTTGAGCTAGTAAATGAGCACCACTATGATTTAAAACATTTAATCTTTCATCTTCTTTAATATTTATCATAAATTCCTCCCAATCTATATAAAAAAGAATGATACAAAGAGTCTTGCGACGGTACCATCCTTTTTTTAACTTTTTAAAATAACGACTATTAGCCGGATATCTCTTTCGAGTTCTATTCCTAGGTAGTAATTTGTAAAGATGTTTATTCATTTTCACCAACCACGAACTCTCTTTAAAACTTCATTTACAAACCATGTCCTAATCAACATATTTATGCATTTATTATAACATTCTTTTAAACTTTGTCAATTATTTTATTGCATTATATCTTAATTTTTATTTCTTTATAATAAAACTTGTTCCACTCATTTTTCTCATTTCTCTAATACAACTTTGAACAGTATCTCCTGCTCCGATTACATCAACTAGAATAACCAGTATTGTCGGTGTTAA
>ONSF01000070.1 GCA_900320425.1 uncultured Eubacteriales bacterium
CTTGATGAGGCGAATGTAGATAATTTTGGAACTTATTTAGACCATTATAAAGAAAAAACACAATTTTTATTAATTACTCACAAAAAAAGAACAATGGAATATGCCAAAACTCTTTATGGAATTACGATGCAAGAATCAGGAGTTTCTAAGTTAGTTAGTGTTAAATTAGAAGATAATGTTAAAAATTAAAAAAAGAAATTTATAGGGATTTATAAATTTCTTTTTACTTTTTCTATAATAAATTGAGCAATTTCTAAAGTTTTTTTGTCTGTATCATTTAGGGGATTGTATTCTACTAAATCAAATGATTTTATGGTATCTTGTTTTATTAAGATATCAGTAATTTCTTGAACTTGTTTTAAATTAATTCCATTTTTTTCTTTAACTGTTACTCCTCTCGCAATATCAGGATCAATTACATCTAAATCAAAACTTATATGAACTCCAAAGGTATTATTATTTGCAATTTTTAAAGCTAGTTCCATAACTTTATTTATTCCCATTTCGTTTATGTCATTTGTTGTAAATACAGTTACACCCATGGCTTTTATATTTTCTATTTCTTTAATAGCATTACTTTCCATAGCACGATAACCAACTACAACTGTATTTTTAGGATTATAAAAATTTTCCTTTTCGAAAGGACGTAAATCTTCATTTAATCCATTTAAAGTTGCAAGAGGAAGGCCATGTAAATTTCCTGTTATTGTTGTTTCAAAAGTATTGTAATCAAGATGAGCATCAATCCAAATAAGTCCTAGATTTTTATGTTTTTTTAAACTAGCAAATCCTGATGCAATTGCAATACTATGATCTCCTCCAATTGTAATACAAAAATCATTTTCTTTTTCTATTACTTCATATAGTTTTTGATTAAAATTATTAACTTCTTTTAAATTTTTTCTTAAATCAGAGTCACTTAGACTTTTTATAATCTTTTTATCTTGTTCTAATAAAATTTTTCTTTCTTTTTGTAATTTTAATATTTCTTTAGGACCGTTCCTTGCTCCATCTATATGAACTCCTAAGTCAGATCCAGCACCAATTAATAGACATTTTTTCATTATTTACCTCTTTTTTTTAAATTTCTCTATAATTTTATCACAAAATAATATATAATGGAAGAGATGGTGAAATATGAAAAAATTAAATGAATTATTAAAAACAGAATATGATGTTAATGTAACAGGAATAAAAATTAACTCAAAAGAAGTAGAAAAAGGAGATTTATTTGTTTGTATAAAGGGAGTTAAAACCGATAGACATGATTTTATTGATGAAGCAATTAAAAATGGTGCAAGTTGTATTATTGGTGAAAAGGATATAGAATGTAGTATTCCTTATGTAAAGGTTAAGAATACTAATTATATCTTACCAGATTTATGTCGTAAGTTTTATGACTTTGATCGATTAAATTTAAAAATAATTGGAGTAACAGGAACAGATGGAAAAACAACAACTGCAACAAGTATTCAATATTTAATTGGAAGAGATAAATGTGGGTATATTGGAACCAATGGAGTAAGTTGCTTGAAATGGACGAAAGACTCACCTAATTCTACTCCAGATCCAACTCTTCTTTATAAATACTTTAGAGAATTTTATGATGCTGGGTGTGAGTATGTTGTTATGGAAGCATCAAGTGAAGGATTTCTTCGAGGAAGACTGGATGATTTGTACTTTACAGCAGGAGGATACACAAATATTACTTGGGAACATATAAATGTTCATGGAAGTTTTGAAAATTATGTTAAATGTAAACTTCGTCTTGCAAGTCAAACAACTGGTAAATTTATTATTAATCAAGAAGATGAATTTCATGATAGATTTAAAGAAAAATCTTTAAATAGTTTAAGTTATGGAGAGGATCCTAAGTGTGATTTATATATTAAAAACTATACAATAACTCCCAAATATACTAATGTAGTATTTGTTTATCAGAATGAAGAATATAGTTTTATATCTCCACTTCTTGGTAAATTTAATGTTTATAATCTTGCCTGTGCAATGCTTATTTGTCTATCTCTTGGCTTTGATATGGAAACTTTAATAGAAAATGCTATGAATATAGATGTTTCAGGTAGACTTGAAATGATTAATATAGGACAAAAATTTAAAGTTATGGTAGATTATGCTCATACTCCAAATGGAATAAAATCTATTTTAGAATTTGTAAGAGTACTTGAGGTAAATCGAGCTATTGTTGTAATAGGATCTGCTGGAGAAAGAGATTACAAAAAAAGACCTATTATGGGGAAAACTGTTATAGAAAATGCTGATTATGCGATATTTACCTATGAAGATCCTAGAAGTGAAGATCCACGTGATATTATAAAAGAGATGGTAAGTGAAATAGAAGATGAAAGTAAATATGAAATTGTAATTGATAGAAGTAAAGCTATTAAAAGAGCCATTGATATAGCAAGTGAAAATGACATTGTTTTAATTCTTGGAAAAGGTAATGAAACCTATGAAAAATTAAAAGATAAAACTATTTATTTTAATGATATAGAAGAAGCTAAAAAAAGTATTCAAGAAAGATTAAATAGAGAAGTTTTGATTCATTAAAGGAGAATGTATGAAGAATAAAAGGGATAATTTAAAACCAATTAAGAAGAAAAATAATACTAAAAAAAATTTAAAGATTAAAACGAATAATCTAAAAAAAAATAAGAAGAAAACCAAAACTAAAAATACTAAATTTATTATAATAGGAATTAGTTTAATTATTGTTGTTTTATTACTTGGATTAACGACCTATTCATTACAAAAAAATAAACCTGTAATAACAAGAAATGAAAAAAAAGAAATTAAAATTGATTATAGAAATTATTTTTATAATATAGTAAATACTAAAAATGAAAAAAAATTATATGAATTAAAAGAAGATAATTTTGAAGAAATTGGAAAAGTATCAATGGGAATAACTTTAGAACTTATAGAAGATGAATATGTAGATAAGGGATATTTTAAAATAAAAGATTTAGATTATTACATTGATTATAAAGATTTAGAAGAAGGATTAAAAGAAGAAGAAAATAATTTTTTTAAAAATTATATTCCTTTTAATTTAAGTATTAAAACAAATGAAGTAACTAATTTATATCAAGATAATTCTTTAGTTTATTCAATTAATATTCCAATGGAATTACCTATTTTAATTAAAGAAGAAAATTTTTATGGAGTCATGTATAAAGATAAGTTATTTTATGTAAAAAAAGATGAAGCTACAACAATTGAACAAAAAAATACAGATTTGAAGTATACGAATGGAATAGCAGCACTTGTTTATCATGCAACTTATGATAGTAAGAACAAAGAAGAAAAACAAAAATGTCTTAATAACAATGCAACAATTTGTTTAAGTGATATCCAATTTGATACTCAAATGAAATATTTGAAAGATTTTAATTTTTATACAGCAACTATGAAAGATATAGAATATTTTATTGATGGAAAAGTACAATTACCAGAAAGAACGGTTTTAATTACTATTGATGATGGATATTATTTTGATGCATCAGCTAAAATATTAGAAAAATATGATTTACATGCTACCTTATTTTTAATTGGTGGACTAGCAGAAGTTCCTGAATGGAAAACAGATTCTTGGTATTCTAAGAATGTTGAACTTCATTCTCATACCTATTTAATGCATACTCCAAATGTTTGTTCAGGTGGACAGGGAAGTATTTTAAAATGTGGAAATAAAGAAGAATTACTTGCTGATTTAAAGAAAAGTCGTGAACAATTAAATGGTTCAACAGTATTTTGTTATCCATTCTTTGAATATAATGATTATGCTATCAACGTTTTAAAAGAAGCTGGATTTACAATGGCCTTTGCTGGAGGACGTCAAAAAATTAAAGTTGGAAGTAATAAAATGAAACTTCCAAGATATGGAGTAATTAACACATCTACTATGGAAGACTTTAAAAGAATTATTTATTAGTGTCAATTGATTATATTTATAAAAAAAAGTTAATGATAATAATAAAAAATTCTTGAAAAAGTAAAGAAAATAAGATAAACTTTATTTATAAAATAAAAATA
>ONSF01000010.1 GCA_900320425.1 uncultured Eubacteriales bacterium
TAATATACAGGGTAGCGACTATCCAGTGTGTCTTTGAGAGTTTCTCTTGAAGAAAAAAAGAAACCGTGAGGTTTCTAATGTGAAATTCATAGAATTTTACTTTTGTTCTATTAAAAAGATTACTGATTATCAGCAATCCTTAATTTTATGAACTTTTATTTTTTCTGTTCCTTTTTTTCTTTTGGAATAATAAACCAAAAAGTTGAACCTTCGTTTTCTTTTGAATTAATTCCATATTTAAAATGATGAAGTTCAAAAATATTTTTTACAATCGATAGCCCAATTCCTGTTCCAATTGTGTTTCTTTTATATTTCTTTTCACTTTTATAATACTTATCCCAAACTTTATCTAGTTCTTCTTTTTTTATTCCTTTTCCTGTATCTTTAATTTCTACTTGAATATTTTTTTTATTTTCTAAAATATTAATAAATATTTTATGATCACTTCCTGTATAATTAATAGCATTACCAACTAAATTATAGATTACTTGTTCTAATTTTTGTTTGTCTGCATCTATATAAAGAGGTTTATTATAATTAAAAATAAATTCATAGTTTTTGGTATAAGAAAATATTCTAAAACGATTTAGTATGGTATTAATAAGTCCTGTTAAATCAATTTGTTCTATATTTAATTTTTCCATATTACTTTCTAGTTTAGATAAACTTAAAATATCATTTACTAAAATGGTTAATCTATCTACTTCTTCAATCATAATATTCATATTATTTTCATGTTTTTCTTTCGATACTTCTAAATCTCTTTCCATCTCAGCATAGGCTTTAATCATTGTAAGAGGAGTTTTTAAATCATGAGATACATTAGAAAGTAAGTCTCGTCTTATTTCATCAGTTTTTTGAATTTCATTTTTAGCATAATCAAGACTTTGTCCTAATTCTTTTATTTCTAAAATATCACTTTCAACGTTAAAATTAACATTAAAGTTTCTATTTGATAAAGCTTTAGCTGATTTGGTTAATTTAGAAATTGGAGTACTTAAAGATTTAGATATAAAGTATGCAACAATGGTTGCAAGAATTATAACAATAAACGAAACTATTAAAAATTGGTTTTTTAAAACATTTATTGTTGTGTCGATTGGTTCTAGAGAAGTATTTACAAATAAATAGTCATTAGAATTTAATTTTACTCCATATAGAAGTGTTAAATTATTAAATCTTGGATTTACTATTTTTAATTTAAAAGAATTTTTATTACTTTCCATGAACTCTAGTTTTTCTTCAAAGACTTTTTGATTGTTATTGGTATCAAAACAACCTTTACTGTTTTGAATATTTGAATAAATATTTCCATTTTCACTAGTTATTTCAACACAAAAATCTGTGTTATATGCAACTTCTTCTAAAATACTTGCAAAGTTTTCTTTGTTATAGTTGTTTTTGATTAAATTTAGGGTAGAATTTAATTCTTTAGTTTTATAATACTCATAATAATTATTTAAAAGTAATATTTGTAACATCCACAAGAATATTAAAATTAAAATAGAGAAGATACTAAGATATAAAAATATTTTTAAATTTAAACTTTTAATTTTTTTCATAAATAAACTTATATCCTATACTTCTAACGGTTACTATAATATCTCGATAATTACCTAATTTATTTCGTAATATCTTTATATGAGTATCAATTGTTCTATCATCTCCAAAATAATCATATCCCCAAACTTTATTTAATATTTGTTCACGAGTTATAGCTGTATTGGGGTTTTCTATAAAATATTTTAATAAATCAAATTCTTTAGGTGTAATACTTATTTCTTCATTATCTACATATAAAACTCGTCCTTTAAAGTCTACTCTAATTCCAAGATAAGTAAATTCATTAATATCTTCTTTTTTATATCTCTTAGCAATCGCTTTTATTCTTGCAATTAATTCTTTAGGAGAAAATGGTTTAGTTAAATAATCATCAATTCCAATTGAAAATCCAAATAATTTATCATATTCTTCTCCTCTTGCTGATAAAACAATGGTTGGTATTTGATATTTTTCTTTCATTTTAGAAAAGAAGGTATATCCATCCATCTTAGGCATCATAATATCAAGAACAATAATATCAACAGAGTTACTTTCTAATATTTCAAGTCCATCAATCCCGTTTTCAGCTTCTAAAACTGAAAATCCTTCATTTAAACAATATTCTTTAACAACATCGCGAATTAAACTTTCATCATCAATAATTAAAACATTCATAAAATCACCAATTATAATTATAATGGTATTTTATGAAGATTTGGTGAAAATTTTGTTATTTTTTTAAAAAAATTCCAATCATTGAACCAATTGTTGTAATAATTATTAAAATAAAATAATAAAGTAGGGTAGTAATTTTAAAATTTTTGGTAAAAATAGTTACGATAAAAAATAAAATAGAAAGAATAGAACCAAATATTATGCCTTTTATATATCCTTTTTGATTACTATACATTCCTATTTTAAAACCTCCTAAAAATGAAGATAATAAAACAATAATTAACTTAAAATATTTCATTCCATTTATAGAAATAATATCAAAATAATAACCTATAGTTACTATAAATAATAAAACTAGAAATGGAACTAAAAAATATAAAAAAGAAATTAAATATTTTTTTAACATATAATCACCTAATAAAAAATATGATTAAAATAAAAAAAAATACTTAACTTAAGCAATTTTTCTTTTTCCTGGTAAATTATTTTTTATTGCACCTTCAAGGAAGATATCGATTGCACTATGACTGTTTTCTTTTAATTTATCTTCAACATAGGTAAGTAATTTTTTTAAGGTTTTAAGACTTAAATTAGAAATACAATGTTGCATTAGACTAATATCATAAAAATCAATTAAAGTATGATAAATATCTTCTAAATCTTTTTCTTCTAATTCCTTTATAAATTTAGTAGCATCTTCAAGATAAATTTTTCTTGCTTCAATTATTTTCTTTCGAAGTAAAGCATTTTTTTCTTCTTGATTTTGGTTATTATTATTTTTAAAATTTATTTTTTCTAGATAGTTAGAAGAAATTAATTCTTTTTCTACTAAACTAGTAACAAATTTTTTCATTTCAAAAGATACTTCCATATCTTGATAATATTTTTTTATAAAAGTATTTAAACTTGTTGTATTATGATTTAATAAATCTGTTTTTATTTCTTTAATTTCATCTTTATAGATTGTATCTAAAAACTCTAATTGTTTTATTATTTCTTCTATAATTCTTTCTTCAAGTAAATTCATTAAATCACCTCAATTTCTTCTGATTTTTTATTGGGATTTAATTCTTCTAATATTTCTAAAAGGAGAGTTAAATCTTTAATATTTAATTTTTGTAAATTTAAGTCACTTAAGATATTATCATTCATATGTATTCCTCTATTCTTTAAATAGTATAACAAAAAAAACATAATTTGTAAATTAAATTATATATTTTTAGTATGAAAACTAGATTTTTAAAGTTAATAATAATTCTGTTTGTTATCATTATTTTATCTTTTATATTTCTTATTTTTTTAAATAAAAAAGTATCTCCTCTTTATATGGAATATGCTGAGTCGGAAATGGAAAGGGTAGTAACAACAGTTATTAATAAAAGTGTTTCAGAGTGTAGTATAAGTGATAATTTATTTTTAATGAAAAAAGATTATGATAATACTGTGATTGTAGATTATGATCCTGTAGTTTTAAATAAAATAATTGGCGAAATATCAAATAGAGTATCAAATGATTTAAAATTAATAGGTAAAAAAGATTTTGACACTTTAAAAAAATATGATTTGGATATTAGTACTTTTTATATTCCATCAGGAATAATATTTCATTCTATTTTTTTAAATAATTTAGGACCAAAAATTCCAATTTTTATGGAACCTATTAGTAGTATAAATCCTAATATTGAAACTAAAGTAACGGAGTATGGGATTAATAATTCTTTAATTGAAGTAAATATTAAAGTCGTAGTCAATATCAAAATGATTTTACCAACATCATCTAAAAATAATAAAATAATGGTAATCGTTCCTTTAACAGTAAAAATTATTCAAGGAAATATTCCTGAATATTATTTTGGGTCATTAAATAAAAAAAACAACTAAATTATATCAGTTGCTTCTTTATCTATAATATCAATAATTTCATTATTACTATTAATGATATCTATATTATTATTTGGAATATCTTTTATAGAATTTTCTTCATATTTTTCATCTAATACTGTATCAATTGCTACATTTTTATAAATTTCTTCAAAAGTAGTAATACCATCTAGTACTTTTTGTAGTCCATCTTGAAGAAGAGTTGTTACATCACTTGTATATACAAGTTCTCTTAATTTTCCTCTTGGTAAATTATTGTTATTAATTGCTTCTCTTATTTCATCGTTTATTAATAATACTTCTTGAATTGCAATACGACCATAGTAGCCATTTCTACAGTTATCACATTGACCATTGACATCTTCAATTTCTAAAACATCTTTTCCAAGTACTTCTTTAAATACAGCTTTTTCATAGTTCGTTGTAGGTCGTTTTTTTCGACAATGTTTACAAAGACGTCTGGCAAGTTTTTGAGATACAATTCCAGTTAAGGCACTTGATAATAAATATCTTTCAACATTCATATCTAAAAGTCTTTCAATTGTTGATAGTGAATTATTGGTATGAACGGTTGAAAAAACTAAATGTCCAGTAATGGATGCTCGAACAGCAATTTGAGCAGTTTCAGTGTCACGAATTTCTCCAATTAAAATAATATTAGGATCTTGTCTTAATATACTTCTTAAAACTCTACCAAAAGTAAGTCCAATTTCTGAGTTAACTTGAACTTGATTAATTCCTTCAATGTTCATTTCTATTGGGTCTTCAACAGTTATAATGTTAGTTTCTTCGTTATTTAAATATTGAAGCATGGTATAACATGTGGTACTTTTACCAGTTCCTGTTGCACCAGTTATTAGAATAATTCCGTTTGGTACTTCAATCATTTTTTTTATTTTAGCAAGATTTTTTTCGGTAAATCCAAGGGACTCTAATCCTTCACGACTTTTTGAATAGTCTAGAATACGAATAACAATTTTTTCTCCTAAATTAGTTGCAAGTGATGAAACACGCATATCTAAATCAATTCCATTTATAGTATCTTTAATTGCACCATCTTGAGGAAGTCGTGATTCAGTAATATTCATATTTGAAATTAACTTAAGTCTCGTTGTTAAATTTTTTTCATATTTTAAAGGGACTAAAGTATGATCTTGTAAAACCCCATCAATACGAAGTCTTACTTTTAAACCATTTTCTTCGGGATCAAAATGAATATCACTTGCTCTTTTACTTACGGCATAAATAATCATATTATTACAAATGTTAGCTATTTCTTCATTTTGAAAATCGTATTCTATCATACTCCACCTCCTTCTTATTCTATAAATATTATATCTTATTTTTTTTAATAGAACAAGTCCTAAAATCGTATAATTTTGTCAAGTTAGTGTTAAGAGGCTATTTTAGAAGAATTTGTAAATAAGTTTTAAAATAATGTAAAAAGGTCTAGATTTTTATAAATAGATTTTTTATAATGAAATAAAGGAGTAAAGAAAATGGATATAGAATTAAAAAAAGCGTTATTAAAAGAAAAGAAAAGACAAAGTCAAAATATTGAACTTATTGCATCAGAAAATTATACTTCAAAAAGTGTTAGAGACTTACAAGGAAGTATTTTAACTAATAAATATGCCGAAGGCTATCCTGGTTCAAGATATTATGGAGGGTGTGAATATATTGATATTTTTGAAAATAAAGCAATAGAATATGTAACCAAACTTTTTAAGGTAAAATATGCGAACGTTCAACCTCATAGTGGATCAAGTGCAAATATGGCCGTATATCGAGCACTTCTTAATCATAAAGATAAAGTTTTAGGAATGAATTTATCTGATGGAGGACATTTAACTCATGGATATAAATTAAATTTTAGTGGAATAGATTACGATATTGTAAGTTATGGATTAAATCCTCAAACTGAAAGACTTGATTATGATGAAATAGAGCGTATTGCATTAAAAGAAAAACCTAAAATGATTATAGCTGGGGCTAGTGCTTATCCAAGGAAGATAGATTTTAAAAGATTTAGGGAAATTGCTGATAAAGTTGGGGCATATTTAATGGTTGATATGGCTCATATTGCAGGACTAGTTGCCGCAGGACTTCATGAAAATCCTTGTCTTTATGCAGATGTAGTAACTAGTACTACTCATAAAACTTTAAGAGGTCCAAGAGGTGGAATTATTTTAACTAATAACGAAGAAATTATTAAAAAAATAAATAAAGTAATATTTCCAGGAATTCAAGGTGGTCCTTTAATGCATGTTATTGCTGGAAAAGCTGAGTGTTTTTATGAAGCGCTTCTTCCTGAATTTATTAAATATCAAGAACAAGTTCTAAAAAATATTAAAGCTATGGTAGAAGTATTTAAGAAAAAAGGAGTTAAAATTATTTCAGGTGGAACGGATAATCATTTAATACTTGTTGATGTTTATAATAGTTTTGGTGTAACTGGGAAAGAGGCTGAAACAATTCTTGATAAAGCTCATATTACTTTAAATAAAAATACGATTCCAAATGAAACTTTAAGTGCAATGAAAGCAAGTGGAGTTAGAATTGGAAGCCCAGCTATGACTACTCGTGGATTAAAAGAGAAAGACTTTGAAGAGATTGCCGAGATAATCTATAATATTTTATCAAATCCAAAAGATAAAAAAATATTAAAAGATGAAACTAAAAGAGTACTTGAATTAACCAAAAAATATCCTTTAATATAAAAATTAAGATGAAATAGTCTTAATTTTTTTGCTTTGGTTGACAATTTAAGAGATTTATGATACAATATGAGCGCTAAAAAAGGAGTGGGGTTTATGGAAAATAAAAGAATAAGAAAAGAAATTGATAGAATTTTTAAATTACTAGGACGTAAAAGTCATGTATCAAGAAATTTAACTTATGAAGATTATTTAAAACTAAATAAAAAGGACAAGCTAAAAGTAAATTTACAACTAGAAAAAGAATTTAATAAAATTGATGATTACAATTATACAAGGTTTCTAGATAGAATTTATAATTTAAATCGTGTTGTAGAAACTTCGTTTGGAAAAATTGAAAATAAAGATGATTTTCTAAATTTATTAACTGATATTGAGTGGAAAGAAACTGAATCTAAGAAAGGCTTCTTTAGAAAAATTGGTAATAAACTATTAGAATTTGGTAAAAAGATAAATGATACTACTATGGTAGAGGATATAAAAGAAGATAAGAAAAATATGCCTTTACCTAATAAAGTTAAGGAAATTTCAAAGAAGATTCCTTTACCTAAAGATGAAATTCCAAAAGTACCATATTTCGATTTACCAAAAAGAGGTAAGGTAAAAGAACCTGAAGAAGTATTAGAACCAATTGAAGAAGTATTAGAACCAGTTATTGTAGAAAAACCAAAAGAAGAAATAAAAAATTATACAGAAGAAGTCAATAAACTTTTATCTCAAAATAATACTTTATTGTTAAATAGTGGAGATAATATTCATTATGAAAGAAAAAGAGAACCAAGAATAAAGCAAAATATTGAAACTAAGAAAGCACCAATTATTTTACCTGAAAAGCTTGATTCTTATGAAGATTTAAAACAAGATACAAAATTAGTATTACCTGGAAACCATAATAAAGGAATTCAAAAAAATATTAATTCTGAATATGTTGGAAAACATTTAAAAAAAGAAAATAAACTAGATACTAGTAATCAAAAAGAAACTTTATCTTTAAGAAGACAAGAATTAATTAAAGATTTAGAAAATGCTTTATTAAGACTTAATTTTAGAATGAATCAAAATTATAATGAATTAAGAAATAATGAATTAATTATTAAAGAAACAGAACAATATACTACTATTTATGATTCTAGAATAAGAAATACTAAAGAGTATCGTGAAGCAATGGATGAAAGAAATCATGCTATAAATAGAAGTGAAGAATTAAGAACTGTTATTAATAGAGAAGAAGAGTTATATAAAGAATCAAAAAGTCGTTTATTAAGACTTAAGGAAGTTGAAAATAAAAATAGAGAGATTTCTAATATAGAAGTAATAACTAATAATAATGAAAAGAAAACCATTTATTTAACACCAAGTCTTAATATTCGTGAAAAAATAATTTATGATGAAAATTTGAAAAGAACAAAATAAAAAAGGAGGTTTTTGTTTATGAATAAAGATGAATTATTAAAATTAAAGAAAGAATTATTTGAAGCTAAGAAAGATTTATATTATGCAACAAGATTTTCAGAATTAAATGAAAGAGGATTGGTTGTTGATGCAATTGATGAAATAAGTAAAGCTGATATTTTAAGTGAATATGCTGCTACTGGGGAACAAGCATTAATTGATTATCTTGAAAATTCTTTTGAAACTATTATTCGTGGATATGCAGAATCTGGTGAAGATTTAAAAGAAATAGAAGTATCAATGGGAATGTATTGTTTTATTCCAAAAGATATGCAAGAAAAAATAGTAGAAGGAAAATATGATTACTATTTACCTAAAAAAGCATTCAATAAAGATAAAATTCTTAATGATTTACAAAGTGTATATGTTTGGTTTAATTCTAATATAGAAAATCTACCAGCTGATGATTTCTTAGATCAAAAAACTCTTTATAAAAACTTTATTGTTAACTATAATAAATTAGTTTCTATGCTTAAAGTTAGAGGATTTGAATTAAGTTTTAAAACAACTGAAGAATTTTTAAATGAACAATTAAATGGAAAAATGGCTAAAATTGTTATAGATTTTCAAAAAGAAAAGAAAAATAATAAATAAGATATTTAGAACAAGATAAAAATTGTTCTTTTTTTGTGATTTAATTTACGTTATAATATATATAGAAAGAAGGTTTTATGAATCAAATTGAATTAGATAGAAAAGAAATATCTCAATTAGTTAAAAAATACGTAACTATTATTTTAGAAGAATATAAAGAATATATTCCCATAAATATTCAAAATAAATTAAAGTCGATTAAAGATTTTTATGATTATGTTTTAGTAGTTCCAAATCATACCATATCTTTATTTGCAAATCCAATAAATACTACCATTTATTTACCGTTTGACGCTTATAAAGCAATAGAAATATTAAAAAAACTTCCTGATTATGGAATAGGTAAAAATCATAAAACTTATAAAGAAAATAATATCATTTTAAATGATAATACTTATAGAGATTTTGTTAATCATGTAATAATAAAAGGAGAAAGTTGTGTTGAGTACTTTAAAGAAATTTTATTACATGAAGTTATGCATATATGTGGGTCAAGTGGTTTTCATGCTTTATGTGAAGGATTTAATGAATTAAAAACTAGAGAAATAGCAGAAAAATATGGATTAGAAACATCTTACTGTGGTTATCCTAAAGAAGTTAAAATTGCCTATGAATTACAACAAATATTTGGAAGAAAAATAGGAGATAAAATTAATTTCTTAGATTTTAAAGAAAGACTTATATTATTAGAACAGGAAGTGGGAGAAGAAGCAGCAACTCTTTATAAAAATATATTTGTAAGTATGGAAAAAGAATTCAGACCATATATTACAAAATCTTATCCCGCTCTTAATGGAATTAAAGAAAAGTGCGATGAATACGATAAGATTGATTATAAAGAGGTATATAGTTTTTTAAATGATTATAAAGATAAAAAGAAAAAATAAAAATTTTCTTGACTCTCCCCTTAACTAGAGTGATATAGTACCTAAGTGAAGGGAGGGAGTATTAATTGACAAATCAGTAATTTTATTATAAAATATCTATAACTTTAAGGGGGTATATATGGATTATAAGATTGGAGAGTTTTCAAATTTAACAGGACTTAGTATTAAAACACTAAGATATTATGATGAAATAAATTTATTAAAACCATCTAGAATAGATTTATATACAAATTATAGATATTATACTAATAAAGAACTTGAAACGTTTAAAAAAATAGAATATCTAAAAAAAGTAGGATTTACTTTAGTAGAAATTAAAAATATATTAGATAAAAATATTACTGTAGAAATAATTGATAATAAAATAAAAGATTTAAGCGAAAAAAGAGATTATTTAGATATTCAAATAAAAGAATTAGTATCTTTAAAAAATAATACTAATTATAAAGTAAAACGTTTAACTAAAAACTAATTTGTTAATTAAAAAAATATGAATAATAAAGAAAAAATTGAAAAATTAGAAACTATTAAACAAAAATATATAATAGTTAGAAATTTTATTTTAGATAATAGAGAAATTTTAACCAAAGAAGAAGTTAAAACTAAAGAACAAGGATATACGAAAACTCTTGTATTAACCAAACCTTATTATGGAAAACAATTAAGAGTTGGGTAGAAAAAAATATTTATTTTTCTTTACAACTCTAGAAAAAATAGATATAATAAGAATTCGTTTTTAAAAAGAAAGTTATTTACTTTATTTTTTATTAATGATATACTTAAATATATTAATAGGCTTTGGAGGTTGGTACAATGGGTATATTCAGAAAGATATTTATTGTTTTAGATGCCGGGATATATGGAATACTTGAACAAATATTTCAATTAATTATAAATTTAGCAAATTTCGATTTGTTTGATGGAAATGTATTAAAAGAATTTTCAACGAGAATTTATTTGATTTTAGGACTTGTAATGGTTTTTAAATTAATGATATCATTTATTCAAATATTAATTGAACCTGATAAAATGAGTGATAAAGAAAAAGGTGTTGGAAGTCTTTTAAGAAGAGTAGTGATAAGTTTAGTTTTAATTGTCTTAGTACCTTCTATTTTTTCAACAGCTAAAAGATTACAAAATTATATTATACCTATTATTCCTAAGGTAGTAGTTGGGGTTGAAGCTGATGTTGATAGTAGTAATGTTGATTCTAATGCAACATATACTGCAGGAAATACTCTAGATGAAGAAGGAAATGTAATGATGTCAACAGGAAGACTTTTAGCATATTATTCATTTTTACCTTTCTTTTACTATGATAATGATCAGTGTAATGATGGAAGTTTATATGGAACAACAAGTGATGCATCTCTTGCAACAATTCATTCAGTAGGAGAGGCTGTAGGACCAGTTAACAATAAATGTGAAAGTTCAACAAATCCTGATAGATATCGATATAATTATCGTTTATTAACTTCAACGATTGTTGGAGCTTATCTTGTTTATGTTTTAGTAACAGTTGCACTACAAATTGCTATTCGTACAATTAAATTTGGACTATGTCAAGTACTTGCACCAATTCCTATTGCAAGTTATATTGATCCTAAAACATCAAAACAATCTTTTGATAAATGGGTACAAACTTCTATTAAAGTATATTTAGATTTATTTACAAGACTAATTGTTGTTTATTTTGTAATATTTATTTTTAGACTATTATTTGATCAAAGTGATCAATTAGTAGTTGGAGAAGTAACTTCAAGACTTTCCTTAATTATGGGAAAATATGGAGCATTTCAAGGACTTTTATTAATTTTATTTATAATAACAGGATTACTTCAATTTGCCAAACAAATGCCTAAGTTTGTTTCTGATCTCTTAGGTGTTCCTGATGGATTTACTGATATTGGAGATATGTTTAAAGGAACAGGATTTAGAGCCCTTGGAACAACTATTGGTGGAGCAGCAGGAATGGTTGCTAATCCAATAAGTAGTGCTATAACTAATTATGGATTATCAAGACAAAAAGGTGAAAGTCGTGCTACTGCACTAAGAAGAGCAGTTAATAGTGGTGTAGGCGGAGTTTTTAGATCTGGAAAAGCATTTGTTAATAATGAAGGATTTTCTGGTGCTTATACTAAAGCTCATACTACAAGTATGAATAACGCTATAAGAAGAATGAATATTGCTGAAGATAAAAGACGCGAAAGAGATGAAAAACATAATAAACGTTATGCTAAGAATATGCTAAATGCTAGGTATTCGAGTGTATATGGTACAGATTTTTCTGCTGATGTAAGAGAATATAATAGAAATCGTAAGGAAATTGAACATTTATCAAATGAAATTGTTAACTATGATAAACAGGTTGAACAATTAAGAGAACAAGCACGTTTGGCGGCTGCTAAAGGTGATACTGCAAAGGTTATGAATTTACGTAGTCAGGCAGCACAATTAAGGGCTCAAAAAACCACTGCAGAAGGAAGAAAAACAACGTTATCAACTGCCAATGAAACATTTATGAATAATGTTAAAAGTGTGGCAGGTCCTCAATTTGAACAATTGTGGGAAAATTACACCAAAGATATTCAACATGCGCCTGGAACTATTCAAGGTACTATTACAGATGCTTTGAATACCTTTACAGGAACTCCTGTTCCAACGTCTAGTTCATATGGTAAGGCGTCTTCGTTAATGGGAAGTGCTGATAATCTATTAAAAGATTGGTGTACTTTGGTTGATAAAGAGTCAGATAAAGTTACTGAAGCAACAAATAAAACAGGAAAAAAAGTATCGGCTCAATTTGGTGGTAATAAAATATCTATTGCAGATTATGGTAAAGTAGTTAGTGCATATATTGCTGCAACCTCTGGTGGTGGGCCTCAAACTTTAACGTTTGACATATTAGATGATAAAGGTCGTGTTGTCGGAACAACGGGTCCAGTTAGCTATGATGCATCTGACTTAGAGACAATACATAAGAGAATGCAAAAAAGTGCTGCTATGATTGTTGGAGGAGCAATCGATAGAGGATTGTTAAAAGATCAAAAAAGAAAAGATGCTATTGAAGATGTTAAAACTCATATTGCTCGTGAAATGGTTGTAAGTCAAAATGATGCAGCAGAAGTAAATGGACTTCTTGGAGAAGGAATCGAAGCTCTTGCTGGTAAGGGTGATGATCTTAGTAAAAGATTTACAAGAGAATCAACTGAAAGAGCTGGTCGTGAGCAACTTAAACAAGAGAAAAATGGTAATGGTCACTAATTAAAAAGGGAGTGTGATATAAGTGAATAATAATCAGTATTTGATACCTGCAAATACAAAAAAGGGGAGTTTGATATTTGGAATTTTTAAACCTGCTGATTTAACAATATTTTTAATAGGAATAGGAATTACATTATTGATTTTAGTTATTATGTCTGCAACGAATACGATGAATAATGTTTTATCAATTCTCGCGATTCTTCCGGGATTAATCGCTGTATTATTGATTTTTCCTTTTCCTAATTACCATAATATTAGAACAGCTTTGGGAGAATTAATTGCCTTTTATACTAATAGACAAAAATATGTTTGGAGAGGATGGTGCAGTAAATATGAATTCAAAGACAAATAGTACTATGATGAATTCAAGAAATAGTACACCAAGTAAGACTAATAATAATCAAAATACTACATCAAGATATACAGAAGATTGGATTAATGTTAAAGGAATTCAGAATGGAACAATTATTCTTCCAGGTGGAGAGAAAGTTACAGGTGTAAAAATTTATCCAAAAAATATTTTTATTCTTGATTCATTACAACAAGAAAGTGTTTTGAATGCTATGAGAAACTTTTATAATTTACTTAACTTTGAATTTTGGATGATTGCAGCTGATAGACCAGTAGATATATCTGTGTATCTTTCTCAACTTCAAATTATGCTTCAAAATGTATCTAATCCTGCTCAAGCAAAAATAATCGCTCAAGATATAGATAAAGCTAATATGTTTATTAATAATCAAGTTGTTGATACTGAATATTACATTTTATTTAAAGAAAAAAATAATGATGAAATTCAAAGAAAATTACGCTTGATTATAAATGGACTAGGTCAAGCAGGACTTAATTCAAGTCAAACAACGAATGATGATTTAAGAACGATTTTAGATAATTTCTTAAATGGTGGAGTTCGTACAGAATTTGGAACGGTGGTGACACAATGAGTATCTTTAAAAGTGAAATAGCACCAAAGGGGTTACATTTTAATCCAAGTGATTTTCATATAAGTGATAAGTATGCAACGATATTAACCGTTATTTCTTATCCAAGATTTATAACACCTGGATACCTTGCAGAACTTACTAATATTGCAGGAATTAAAGTAGTTATAAAACATATTCCAGTTCCATTTTCAATGATGCAAAAGATGATTAATAAACAAATTGCTGATTATAAACAAAGATATCAAGATGAACGTGATAGAACTATGCAAGAGCGTCTTCGTCAAGAATATGAATCTTTGGAATACTTTGTTCAAATGCTTGCTGCTAATCAATCAACAATTTTTGATTTTCAAATGCATATAATGATAACTGCTAATTCAAGAGAAGAATTAGAACTTAGAAAATCTAATGTTAAAAATTATTTAGATTCAATTGAATTTCGTGCTGTAACTCTTAGATTTGAACAAGAGACAATACTAAAAAGTATGTTGCCAATTTTTCCTAAACAAAAAATTGAAGAAAGAATTGGGACGATTATTCCATCCGTTACTGTTGCCGGAATGTATCCTTATGTATTTGATTCAATTAAAGATCCGGGACTTTCTAATTTAATTGGAGTAGATTTTTCAGGAGGAGTAATTTTATTTAATCAATTCTTATATAAAATGCGTAAAGAAAGTAATCGAAATAATGCTAATATGATTATTTTAGGAGGAAGTGGTTCAGGTAAATCAACGGCTGCTAAATTATTACTAAGAGGACATATTAGAAATGGTTGTCAAATTGTTGCAATTGATCCAGAAAACGAATTAGAAGAAATGACAGCCATGTTTGGAGGAGAAACTATTGACCTTGGAAAAGGTGGAAGTTTTGGAATGATTAACCCTCTTGAAGTAATATTAGATGTTGATGAAGAAGAAATTGCTGAGGGACTTGGACATACAGTACTTACAAGAACACTTCAATTTTTAAAAGCTTTTATGAGATATTATTATCCAGATATTGAAGAAGATGTTCAAACTTTATTTAGTGAAATTGTTCAAGATACATACAGACGTTTTGATATAAATTTTGATACTAATTTTATGAATAAAACTAGTCGTGATTTTCCAACATTTTCGGATGTATATGCAACAATTCGTGGAAGACTTACTTCAATGACTGAAAAAACTCATGAAAGAGATGTAATGGAACGACTTGAACTTAAGGTAAGACCATTTGTTCGAGAGTTAAGTTATTATTTTAATGGTCCAACAACTATAAGACGTGATAGTAATTATATTGTATTTAATATTAAAGAACTAATGAATCAAGATAGTAATATCAAAAATGCCCTTTTCTTTAACATCTTAAAGTTTGCTTGGGGACTTTGTCTTGATAAAAGACGTGATACCATTTTAATGGTAGATGAAGCTCATGTTTTACTTGAAGGAAAAAATGTGCTTGGAGCTGATTTCCTTGCTCAGGTTCAAAGAAGAAGTAGAAAATATAATACAGGAACAATTATTATTACTCAACAACCAAGTGATTTTTCTGATCCTGATGTAATTGTTCAAGGAAAAGCTATATTTGATAATGCATCATATTATATGATAATGCAACTTAGAAAACAAGCTGTAGAAGATTTAAGTCATTTGGTAGATTTAAATGAAAATGAAATGGAAAGTATAAAAAGATATACCCAAGGACAAGCATTATTTGTATGTGGATCTCGTAGAATGCAAATAGATGTTGTTGTAACACAAGAAGAATTAGATTCCTTTGGTTCAGGTGGAGGATTCTAGAAAACGAAAGTAGGTGAGTCGTATGAATGAAAAAAAAGAGAGTAGTAGAGTAAAGAATACGACTCCTTTTCAAAATAGAGAACCTTTTAAAAAAAATATAAACAATTTAGGAAATGTTCGAAGTAGAATAGTTTCACCAAGTAGTAATTCTTTAGATAATTCTAGAACTAGATTAGAAAAAAAAGATGATAATGCTAATTTATCAAATGAAGAAAAACGTCAAAAAGCAAGAGATTACCTAAATAGTGTAGATAATAATCAAATAAATAGTAAAAAAAATAGAATTCCTAATATATTTTCAAATACTCCTAAATTAGGAAATAATGGAAATAATCTTCGTGATTCCTTGAACACTAAACCAAGTGATTTAAAAGATGCTAAGGAAAATGCTTCTAAAATAGGAGCTGAGGCGTTAAAAAAGTCTGCTAATCCTTATGCTAAGGCTTTAGGATATGCAGCATCTTTTAGAAATAAACAAAAAGAAAAGAAAAAAGCCAAAGAAGATTTAGAAGAAACTAAAGAGAAAGAAAATGATAATGACAATAATGAAGCATCAGTTAATGAAACAGAAAGTGAAGAAAAAAGAGAAGTATTATTAAAAAAATTATTACCTCTTTTAATTATTTTGTTGCCTATTTTATTAATACTAATACTTCTTGTAATAATTGCTCCAATTTTAAGTGGATTTTCTTGGTTTTATGATGTATTTACAACTTACAATGATAATAATGTTTATCAAACACAAGTTCAAGATGAATTAGCCACCGAGAAAACTGCCTTTAAAAATGCTATTGTTGGATCCAAGGATGGTAGTGTTAAAGGAATTATACAAGAATATCAAGAAAAGTATGGAGTAACCATTGATAAATATTTATTAGTAGCAACGGTTACCTATAAATATACAGATGGAAAAGAAGATAATTTATATGTTGAAGATGGAAGTATAGATGATGCAGAGTTTACCGAAAGACTTGAATCTTTAGATGGAAATACGGAAAATAGTTCTAATAATACAATTGATTATAAAGCAGCCGAAAAAAAAATACGTGCAGTTGCCTCTTTGATGGTTACTAAAAATGGTGATTTCTATTCAACTGATAATAATATTGGAGGAAACTTCTATAATACTTTAATAGAAAGTAATTTTTTAAAAACATATTATAAAGATATGTTAGTAAATATGGAATATGAAACTAGAAAAAAATTAGTTGATAATATATTTGAATATGCTGAAACAGGAAAGTATATTATTGAAGAAGATGATGATAATTTTGTAAATGGAGGAGTAGTTGGAGAGACTTCAATTGTTTACTTACAATCATGTACAGAACCAAAACAATACCAAACTAAATTTGTTGGAAATCACGAAATATATGATAATAAATTAGTAAATGAAGGAACTAATTATCCCTTATATTTATCATTGAAAGATTATATTAAAGGAGTTATATATAGAGAAAATTTTAATACTGATGAAAAATATCGTGAATCTATAAAGGTTCAAGCAATTATGGCATTAAGTTTTCTTTTAAGAGATTCAAAAAGTGGTTTTGATTTGAAAAATGGAGAAATGTACTTTCCAACTGAAACATGTAGACAAGCAACTTGTGATCCAAATTATGGTTGTACTTCTGTGGATGGAGTTGCATCTTACAGTGGAACCGATAGAGGTAATGGTACTCCTCATCGTGCTTTAAATGAAAAAGAACAAGCTTATCTTAATTCAATTTTAGACGAAGTATTTGGTTTGGTTATTGTTAAAAAAGGGGTAACATCTTCTTCGTTTTCAGGAAGTGGAGATTTAGTATCTTTTAATTATTGTAACACATTAGGTGCCTGTAGTAGTTGTATTTCTGGTTCATGTGTTGGTCAAACAGAAGCTAATAATGATTCAGCATCTGGGATGGATTATAAGGCTATTTTTGCTAAATATTTTACATCACTAGAATACGATATTATTGATATTAGAGAAGGATTATATACAACAACAAGTTTTATAAATGCATCATTTAAAGGTAATTTTGTTTATTATTCTCAAACCAATTATAAAGATGTAACTTTTTGTGGAAGAAATGGTAGAAGTATATCATCATCAGGATGTGGTGTAACTTCAGCGGCAATGGTAGCATCTTCGTTGACAAACAATACAAATTATGATCCAGTTTATATGATGAATTGGGCTCATAGAACAGGTCATTGTGGATCGGGAATAGATGGAACTTCAGCTGGATTCTTTGAGACTTTTTCAAATGGTTTAGGGTTAAAGTACCAAAAAGTTGGCAAAGAAAATACTGATATAGTTGTTAATTCATTAAAAAATGGAAATACATTAGTTATTGCTCATATGGGACCAGGACATTTTACAACGGGTGGACATTATATTGTTCTTGCAGGATTAAATGATAAAGGCGAAGTATATGTAGAAGATCCAAATAATAACAGACGGACAGGTTATTGGGATATAAACTTAATTGCCAATGAATTACAAAGTCATGGAAAATTTCATATTATATCAAGATAATAGGAGAGACTATGAAAAAGAAAAAAATAGGATTATTAATTATTTTTATGATGATATTAAGTGGTTGTAGTGTAAAAAGCAATATCACGATTAACCAAGATTTATCGGTTATAGAAGAAGTTGATATGTCAGGAACGAAGGAATTTTTTAACAATCGATATAAAATGTTACCTATTCATATAATTGAGGATATTTTAACAAGTGATGATAGAGAAGAAATATTAAAACAAAATAATTATAGTTATCGAATTAATGAACAAGGTGATTATCCAAGTGTTATAGCAAGACGAGAATATTCAAATATAGATAATTTTGTAAATGATACTATCTTTAAAAAACAATATTTTAATTCTTTTAAAACTAAAACAGAAGATAATATTATATCGATAGATGCAACAGATTATATAAAGTATGAACAGGGTGATTTAGAAAGATATCCAATTAGTACTTTTACTTTAAATGTAACTCTTCCTTATACTGTAACAAAAAGTAATGCTGATAGACATATAAAAAGCACCAATACATATGTTTGGTATATTAATGATAAAACCGAAAATAAAGAAATTCATTTATCATTTGATAAAACAAAAATTTATATTTATAATTTACCTTATTATATAGGCTTAGGAATTTTATTAATTATAATTATAATAGTAATTTATTTTATTTTAAAAATTAAAAATAGAAATAGAAAGAATAATCAAATTTAAAGAAAGGAGTTTTCTATGAAATTAAAAATACGTTTTGATGAAGATGATATGAAAAAATTTATACTTGTTTGTGTATTCCTTTTATATATTGTAGCTATTGCTATATCTAATTTATCAAGTATTACGTCAACTGGTGAATTTACTGGTCTAAATCCATTTCCGGCTTTTTCTGGAAAATTAATTGGATCTACTATTATATTTTATATAGTAACAGTAGTTGCTTTAATGGTTAGTACGAAAAGTTATTTCTTTGAATTTGAAAAAGGATTTGGATTTACTACTGATAAAAAATTAGATGGTTATAGTAAATGGTGTGATGAAAAAGATATGAAAAAAGAACTTAAAATGATTCGCCCAACTGATGCTAAAACCGATGCAGCTGGAATTGCTCTTATAAATGATGGAAAGAAAATTTGGGTAGATGATGGTGATTATCACAATCTAATTATTGGTTCAACGGGATCTGGTAAGACTCAAAATATCATATTCCCAATGATAGAAATTCTTGCTAAACATGGTGAAAGTATGATTATTACTGATCCTAAAGGTGAGTTATATGAAAAGAAAAGTAATATGCTTCGTTCGAAAGGATATAATATTGTTCTTTTAAATTTTCGTGATCCAGGACGTGGAAATGCTTGGAATCCGATGAGTCTTCCTTATAACTTATATAAAAGTGGAAATCGAGATAAGGCTATGGAGCTTTTGGATGACTTAGCTTTGAATATTTTGTATGATGAGGGAAATAAAAATGCTGATCCCTTTTGGGAAAAAACAAGTGCTGATTATTTTTCAGGGTTATCTCTTGGACTTTTTGATGATGCCAAGGAAGAAGAAATTAATTTAAACAGTATTAGTTTGATGACAACAGTTGGTGAAGAAAAACTTGGAGGAAGTACATACATTAAAGAATATTTTAATTTAAAAGATCCGGGAAGTTCAGCATATATTAGTGCATCTTCAACAATTCTTGCCCCAAGTGATACAAAGATGAGTATCCTAGCCGTATTTAAACAAAAAATAAAACTTTTTGCATCACGTGAAAATTTAAGTGAGATGTTATCTTATAGTGATTTTGACATTAAAGATATTGGTAAAAAGAAAACAGCCGTATTTATTATCGTTCAAGATGAAAAGAAAACATATCATAGTTTGGTAACTATATTTATTAAACAAGTCTATGAAACATTAATTGATGTTGCTCAAAATTCTCCTGGAAATAAACTTCCAATTAGAACAAATTTCTTGCTTGATGAGTTTGCAAATATGCCGCCTCTTAAAGATGTAACAACAATGATTACAGCAGCAAGAAGTCGTGCGATGAGATTTACCATGATTATACAAAACTTTGCTCAATTAAATGAAGTATATGGAGAACAAAATGCTGAAACTATAAAAGGTAACTGTGGTAATACTATTTATTTAATTTCAACTGAACTTAAAGCTTTAAAAGAAATAAGTGAAATGTGTGGAGAAGTTAAAGTTAAAACCGGAAAAGGTGATAAAGAAAAAGAAGAAACCAGACCTTTAATTACTGTAAGTGATTTGCAAAAGATGAAAATGAATGAGGTTATTATAAGAAGAATAAGACTAGCACCATTTAAAACAAAATTAACACCTGAATGGAAAATGGAATGGGAACATAAATACAAACAAGCTCTTGTTATAAACATTAAAGAAAGAGAAAAAAGAGAAGTTAAAATGTTTAATGTTAAAGAGTTTGTTAAAGAAAAGAAAGCAGAAACAAATCCATTTGGTCAATCGTTTGGAAATCCATTTGGACCTAGTCCATTTGGTGGAATGGGAGGAGAAACACCATTTCCTGGACTATTTGATTCCAAACCAAGCACAAATAATAATTCCAAAATTGATGTTGATAAAATTCTTGCCAATTTAGATGCTAAAATTGCTGAAATTGAAGCTGAAGAAAAAAAACTTGCTGAGGAAGAAAAACAAGAAAAAGAAAATATTTTAGAAGGAGAAAGTATTGATACTAATAATGATTTAGATGATAATATAGAACTTCCTACGATAGAAAAATCAATTGAAGAAACTCTTCCAATCAAAGATATTTTACCTAAATTTGAAGAAACTAATCAATCTTTTAGTAAAGATAATGAATTTACAAAAGAAGATAATTTAGAAAATGTTGATGAATTAATTAATAAAATTAAAGAAAATACTGAAAAAATATCAAAAGATGAACAAACTATATCAACTATAAATGATGAAGGTCATTATAAAGAAGTAAGCGATGATGAATTCTTTGATGATTTCTTTGATGAATAATGAAAGAAAAGATATTGAAAAAGTATCTTTTTTTTGATATACTATTTGCATAATAAGAGGTGTTTATGAAAAGATTAACTAAGATAATACTAATATTTATTTTGATATTTGCTTTTAATGTTAAGGTTTTAGCCGAAGGAGAGACGACAGGAAGTAATACAGGAGAAAATGGAAATGAAACTGCATCAGGAGAAACTGGTTCAGGAAGTGGTAATGAATCTGGTAATGAAACAACCGAAGGAGGAAATAGTCAATCTGATACTCCAACTACTAAAAAAGTAGAACTAACAGACATTAAAATAAATGATAAAAATATTGTATGTACTGAAGGTGATGCTAAAACAACATGTGAAGATATTATTAAAGATAATACTACAAAGAAAGTTAAGGTTACCTTTAAAGTAAGTGATGGAGCAACAACTGATAAAAAAAGTGGATTTGAACAAGAAATAGATGAAGGAGTAACGGAGTTTAAGGTCGTGGTTACTTCAAACGAAACCAAAAGAACTTATGAATTTAAAATAACTAAAAAAAGTTTGGCAGTTGATAGTACTTTAAAAAGTTTACGTATAAATGGAACAGAAATAGCTTTAAAAAATGATGAAAATAAATATAAAACAAGTGTTAGTTATTCAACTAAAAAGTTAGAAGTAGAAGTTGTTCCTAATAGTGATAAAGCCGTTGTCGTTGATTTTAAAAATAATAAAGCTAGTTTTGATTTTTATGATAATTCTAAGGAATTAAAAATAAAAGTTCAAGCAGAAGATGGAGAAATTACAACCTACATAGTAACTGTTACTAAAAGAAGTGAAGCTGACACTACTTTAAAATCTCTAACAATTAAAAATCATAAAATTGATTTTTCAAGTGAAGTTACTGATTATGAACTTAAAGTATTAAAAAATGTATCAAAACTTGATATTGATGCAAAAGCTACTGATAATAAAGCAAATGTTAAAATAACTAATCCTGCACTTCAAATTGGAGAAAATACTATAAAAATTGAAGTAACAAATGATGGAGATACAAATACCTATATTATTAAAGTTACAAAACTTGATGAAGACGATAAAACATTAGGTAATTTAAAAAGTTTAAAAATTGAAAATTATGATTTAGATTTTTCTCCTAATAAATATGAGTATGATTTAAATATTAATGATGAAAATTATTTATCTATTAAAGCAATTGCAAAAAACGAAGATGCTGAAGTAGAAATTACTGGAAACTTAGATTTAGTTGATGGAAGTATTATTAAAATAAAAGTTAGTTATGATGAAGATATTTATAATGTTTATAAAATAAATATTATAAAAGATGGAACTGTAGTTGTTAAGAAAAAAGTTTCAAAGAAAGCTGCAGCTTTAGTAATTGTATTTGATGTTATTTCTATGATAATACTTGGAATAGTAAATATAAAAAATAAATTTAAAAATGATAATAATCAAAAAGAAGAAGATAATAAAGAAACAAAGGATACTGTAGTAAAAAGACCTAAAAAAGAAAATAATTTATTAGAAAATTTAGATAGTAATGATATAGATATCATTTAAAGGAATGATTTTATGCTAGAAAAGATAAAAAAACTTGATAAATGTTTAGTTATATGTGTGATAATTTTATTAATTATAGGACTTATTATGATTTTTTCGGCTTCTAATGTAACAAGTTACATGAAGTATTCTAAAAGTCCATATAATTTCTTTATTAGACAGCTTATCTTTTTAATAGCTAGTATCATTCTTTCTTTTTTTATAATAAACATTAATACCAAGAAATATCATTATTTTAGTTTTTTATTTATGCTAATTATTATGGGATTATTAGGAGGAGTACTTGTTTATGGTAAAATAACCAATCAAGCAAGAAGTTGGTTTAATTTATTTAAATTAATTACAATTCAACCTAGTGAATTTGCTAAAATAATAACGATTATTTGGTTTAGTTGTTTTTATAGTATTAAAAATAATTGTACAGATTTAAAGAAAGTTATTTTTCCTCTGGCTATGTCTTTTGGAATCTCTTTACTAATTGCTCTTCAACCAGATCTTGGAACAACTACTTTATATACCCTTATTGTTTTTATGATGTTTTTAGTAATTCCCATTAACAAAAAGATTAAAAGGAATAGTTTTATTGGAATAATAATAATTGTTGGAACTGTTCTTTTGCTACTTTTAAATAATGGTGTAAAGTTACTCTTTGATAGACAAATTGAAAGGTTTAATTTTTTAAATCCTTGTTCAAGAATTTATTCTACTGGAAATCAGGTATGTAATGGTTATATTGCTATAAATAATGGTGGATTATTTGGAAAAGGACTTGGTAATAGTACTCAAAAATATTTATATTTACCTGAAGCTTACACCGATTTTATTTTTGCAATTGTAGTTGAGGAATTAGGTGTTATTGTATCAATTGGAATATTATTTTTAATGTTTATAATTTTATGGCGAATTTTTTTAATTGCTAAAAGAAGTAAAACTGCTCGTGGTAGTTTACTTTGTTATGGAATATTTTGGTATTTTCTATTTCATATATTAATTAATTTAGGAGGGCTTTTAGGTCTTATGCCATTAACTGGAGTTCCACTTCCTTTCTTAAGTTATGGGGGATCTTATCTTATGTGTTTAATTTCTTCACTTACGATTGTTTTAAGAGTTGATTTAGAAACGAAAGGAATTAAATAATGAATAAAAAATATTTATTAAAAAAACTAAAAGATGAGTTAAGTAAAAAAGAAGTTTTAGTAAGATTAAAAAATGAAAAATATTTTTTATTATCAAATGAAGAAAAACGACTATTAAATGTTTATTTAAAGGATAATAGATTAATAAAATATAAATTATCTTTTATATCTTTATTTATAAAAAGAATTACTCTTTTAGATAATGAAAAATATATCTTTTATATAAAAAATTTAAATATGATTTGCAATTTGTATATTTCTTTTAAAATATCTAAAGGAAATATTTCAAATATTGATTTTTCTATACCAACAAATATTGTTTTAAAAAAAGATAGTTTAAATGGCAACTTTTATTTTCAGCAATTAATTGATAACGAAAACTATGAAGAATTATTTAATTTATATGGATTAAGAGAAATAGAAAGAGATAGTGATTTATTAAAAAAGTAGGAGGTTTTATGAATTTTGGAATTATTTTTGCAATGGAAGAAGAATTAAACGCCTTTTTAAAAGATGTAAAAGTAAATAATAATATTAAAATATATGGTTTAAATTTTTATGAAGTATTATTTTTTAACAAGACACTTTATTTAGTTGAATCAGGGGTTGGTAAAGTAAATGCAGCTCGTACATGTCAAGTATTAATTGATAAGTTTCATCCTGATTATTTAATTAATGTTGGAATTGCTGGAGGAATTAATAAATCTTTAAAAGTTTTAGATATTGTAATTGGTGAAAGGTTAGTTCAACATGATTTTGATATTACCGTATTTAATCATCCAAAGGGATATGTTCCTAAAGTTGGAGACTATGTTGAAAGTGATAAAAAATTACTTAATTTAGCAGAAAAAATTGCCAAGGATAATAAAATATCTTATCAAAAAGGAGTTATCGCTTCCGGAGATATTTTTGTTACAAGTAAAATTGATAGTTTGAAAATTGAAAAAGAATTCTCGGCTAAATGTCTTGAGATGGAAGGGGCTAGTATTGCACAGGTTGCATATTTATCGAATATTCCTTTTTTAATTATTCGAAGTATATCAGATATTTTAGGAGATAATAATTTACTTACTTATGATAAGTTTTTAATTGAAAGTTCTCTTAAAATAGCTAATTTTTTAAAACAAATTTTAGAAAAAATATAAATTATCTTTTTTTTATATTTAACATATAATTTATTAGGTGGTCTTATGTCTAAAGTAGAATTTAAAGAGTTTGTAAAAAAAAATACTAATTTAATATCTATCGTAGAAAAGAAAGATGCAACTTGGCAGAAACTATATGAATTATATGATTTATATGGAGAATCGAGTAGTGTTTGGGATAAATATTTAAAAAAAGAAGAACCTGTATCTAGTAATAATTTAAATATTTCTAATCTAGGTAATAACTTTAAGGAAATACTAAATTTTGTTAGAAATATTGATTTAAATACCGTTCAAAAAGGATTAAATAGTTTAGATAAAGCGATAGAAGCATTTAAAGATATTATTCCAGAAAAAGATAATTTAAAGTCTTCTAATTATGAACCTCGCCCAACTTATAGATATTTTGAGGATTAATATGAGTATAGAAAACCAATTTTATTTAAATAAAAATCCTTTATTAAGAAAGTATTTACATGAAAATCCTCAATATTATAAAATATTAAATAGAAATCCGGATTTTATTTACGAACTTGAAAGACTTATGAAAGATGAATATAAATTAAGCCTTCCTGATAAAATTGATAAATTTAAAGATAAGTTGGATATGTTAAATACTTTTATTGATATTTTAAGTTAATTTTGTTAAAATAAAGATGTGATTTTTATGAAATATAATGATTTACTTAATGAACTAATGAATTTATTGGATAAAAATGAGGATATTATAAAGGTTAGAAAATTAAAGAAAAATTTATTACAAAATAGTATTTTTTTAAATCAAATTAAATGTTTTCAAGAGGAAAAATCATTAAAAATAAAAGAAGAATTACTGAAAAATAATGATTATAGAGAATATTTAAATTGTGAAACTAATATTTCTTTTATGATAATGGAAATAAAGAAAAAAATGAACCTATTAGATACTAGGAAGTGTATAAAATGAGAGTAATAAGTGGTATTTTAAAAGGAAGAGAAATTTTAGGTTATAATATAAATGGTACAAGACCTACTATGGATAGAGTAAAAGAAAGTATTTTTTCTATGATTCAAAATAAACTAGTCCATTCAGTTGTTTTAGATTTATTTGCAGGATCAGGTAACTATGGAATAGAATGTATTAGTCAAAATGCTAAATTTGTTTATTTTAATGATAAAAATAAAGAATGTATTAAAGTAATAAAAAAAAATTTAGCAAAATTTCAGATTTTAGATAAAGCAAGAATTTTAAATATGGATTATTTAATGTGCTTAAAGTTTTTAATGAAAGAAGGAATTAAATTTGATTTAGTTTTTTTAGATCCTCCTTATAAAGAACACATATTAGAATCTATTTTAAAATTTTTAGTAGAAAATAATTTATTAGTAAATGGTGCATTAATTATTACTGAATTTATGGAAGAACAATTAAAAAATGAGTATGGAAATTTAAAAATGATTAAAACTAGGACTTATGGAGAAAAGAAGGTGTTTATCTATGAATATATTTCCTAAAATAAATAAAGATGGATTTGCAATTTCTACTATGTTGTATGGTTTAATATTTGTAACTATTGCTATATTTTATTTGATTTTAGCACTTGTTGCAAATAGACAAGAAACCAATTCTAACTTTGTTGAAAGTGTAAGAGAAGAACTTCTTGATAAGTCTATAGTTAAAAAATATGAAATGACGAATATGATAAAAAATAGTTCTTTTGAATCAGGATTATCTGAATGGACGACAAGCTCTGATATTGAGATTGCATCTATCGGTTATGATGGAGATAAATCTTTAAAATTTAAAGTTACTAATCCAGATAGTGATATCGTTTCCATGTCTCAACAAGTATTAGATGATACAGTTCCAATTTTAGGACATCTTTATTATGGTGCTCTTATGTTTAAATCAACAAGTGATTTTTCTACTATAGATTCAAGATTTGAATGGATATATAATGATAATGTAGGTGCTAAAATGGTTTTTGCTGTAAAAAATGTAAGTACAACAGATTGGATTAAATTATCTAATATTCAAAAAATTGAGGTTGATACCTATTTAGATAAACCTTGGAAAATAAGAAATTTTCAAAGAAAATTTAACAATGATTCTTATGTTGATGCTTTAATATTAATAGATTTAACCGAAACATTTGGGGTAGGGCATGAACCAACTAAAGATTGGTGTGATGCCAATATTAATTATTTTAGTGAAAAAGCTGAAATTTATAAATAAAATAATAATAACTAAAACATCATAGAACTAAGAAATAGGATAATAACAAGGAATAATAAAATGAGAATTTGTTGTTTCTTTTTTTTTACATTTAAACAAATAATTGTTTTTAATTGAAAATAAATAAGTAGTAAAAAATAATAAAAATAAAATAAATAATTTAAAGAAAATATAATTTCTATTCTTTCTATAAAGTAAAATAAACTTACTTTTTTAAAAATAGTAACATATGGGTATTTTAAATAAATAGTTAATATTCCTAAAATAGAATAGATAAATAAATAAATAATGATTTGAAATACAGAAGAAATTAAGATATCTTTTTTTAAAAATTTAGTTTTGGTAATTGGATAAATTAGAAAATAACAATAGACTTGAGAAAGAACATAAAATATAGTTTTAAGAAAAATATTATCTCCTACTAAAAGATTAATGGTTAAATAATTTGGTTTTATATATAAAAAAGTAAGAATTATTCCTAAAATAAAGATAAAAAATAAAAAATAAGATGATAAGATAATTATTTTTATTATGGTATGATATCCTTTATTTCCTATTAAAAATATAGAAGTTAGTAATGAAATAGTAATTATAATAATAGAATATTCTTTTAAAATATTATCTCCTATGAAATAACTTATTTTATTTATTGAATAGATAAATATAGGAATAGAAATTATAAAGAGAAGAATTTTTGTTGTTTTATATTTGTAAAGACGAAAGTAATCTATTAATAAAATAGCAAATAGTGAAATAAAAGTTCCAAATAGAATAGAAATAAAAGATAAATATTTAAAATTAAGAATAAATATAGAAAAAGTTAACATAAAATAAGCAATTTTATTTTCTAATTTAATGTTTTTCATATACACTCCTTATTGTATTTTTTATAACTATATCTTGACTAGTAAATTCTTTTATATTATTTTGTAAATAAGTATTTATTTTTTTATTTATACTATCTTTATTTAATTGACAATCATTTGTAATTACTTTAATTTCATTAGTAATTATTAATGTATCTTTAATTGTATTGGTATTTGATGATAATATATTTAAATATAGATATTTATTACTATCACATGTAAGATTTATTTTAAGTGATGATATATTATTAATAAGATAATTAATAAATAAAGATTTATTTTCATTTATAAATTCATATTTATTTTTTTCTAATTTTGTTAGTCCATTTATTGAAATATTTTTGGTAGCATCTAAATTTGTAAAATAGATAGGTTTTTTAGAATAATAGTTATTCATAACATCAAACATAGTTGTATATATAGATTTACTAGTTGTTTCTTCATTAATTTTTACTAAATTATTAATTTCTTGAAATTTAGCATTTTCAAGTAAATCTTTAATATTATTAGTTGTTACCACTAAAAAGTTATTTCTTGATTCACTTTCGTTTAAAAAGAAATTTATAAGATTGTTAAGTTCATTTGTTTTTATTGAATCATTTATTACCAGTAAATCTAAATGAGATAGATAAATTTTTTTACTTAATCTTAAACTTAGATGATTAAAGCTTTCTTGAATGGTTTCTCCTTTTATTTCATAAAGGGTATTAGTAGGCTCTTCATCTTCTTTTTCTTTTTCAAGAATTGTTGCATAAAGATTATAATTATTTTCTTTTTTTTCGATTCCAATCATATTAATAATTCCTAAATCATTTAATTCAGTATAAGAGTTACAACCTGTAAAAAGAAATAAAAAAGAAAGTAATAGAGATAGTTTTTTCATTATTCACCTCGCTTTCTATTATTACTTAAAAGAGGATTTCGATATTTTTTATTAGATTGAATTTTTAAAAATCCATCTTTTTGTTCGTTTAAATTTATTGGTGCAAAAGGGTATAGGTAATCTTTATCTATACTTTTGGTGGTAGAAAGGGTTGAAAGAAGAAAGATTGTACCAAGAAAAATTCCAAAGTAACCAAATATACTAGATAATATAATAAATAAAAATCGGTACCATCTAATCGAATTTACTGTTTCAACTCCTTGCATAAGCATACCACTTATAGCACTAATGGCAATTACAATAATCATAATTGGAGATACAATTCCAGCATTAACTGCCGCATCTCCTAAAACAATTCCTCCCAGAATAGAAATAGCTGTTCCCATAGAACTAGGTATTCGAACATCAGTTTCTCTTAATATTTCAAAACAAATAATCATAATAATTGCTTCTATGAATCCTGGAAAAGGAACATTTTGTCTTTGACTTTGGAAACTTAAAAGAAGTCGAATTGGCATATTATCGGGATTATGAGTAGTTAAAGAAATATAAATTGCTGGAAGAAAAATTGAAATTAAGAATCCAATAAATCTTATTAATCTAATAAATGTAATATTGATTTGTTTTTGATAATAATCATCACTTACATGAAAAAAATCTATAAAGAAAGTTGGAAGAATTAAAACTTCTGGACTATTATCACAAATAATGATTACTTTTCCTTCTAAAAGTTGCATAGAAGCTAAATCTGGTCTTTCGGTTGATTTTAGAGTTGGAAAAAAATTTTTACTTGTATTTAAATATCTTTTTAAATAATTGGAATCAATAATTCCATCAATATTAATTTTTTCTAATTTTTTACTTATTTTTATTACTAAATCTCGTTTACAAATTCCATTTATATAAAGAAGTCCAACTTTTGTTTTAGTATATTTTCCAAGAGTAAAGGTTTTCATATATAAATTTTTATCTTTAATTCGTCTTCTAATAAGACCAAGATTAGTGTTATAGTGTTCTGTAAAAGCATCCTTTGGTCCTAGAATTGTTTTTTCATAATCAGCTGTTCCAACTCCTCTTGTTAAATAATTTCTAGTTTCAATTGCTAAAATCTCATTATCAAAAAGAAGAATAGTAAATCCATTTAATAGAAAGTTCCAAAGAGAGTTTTCATCTTGAACTACTTTAATACTAATAACTGGTAGAAAGTTATAAAAATAGTTTATTAAATATTTTGAATTAAATTCCTTTAATTTTCCAATTTTTCTTAAAATAAAATCATTAATATCACTTGATGAGGTAAGTGTTTCAATACTAACTATAATAATTTTTTTATCTTTTAAAGTTATTTCTTTTATAGTTAAATCGTCAAATGTCTTTTTTGCTTCTTTTAATTTTTTTAAATAATTCATATTATCACCAAAATCTTCTAATATTAGTATCTTTAAAATTTTATATTTTGATACTAAAAATAAGAAAAATTTAAAAATTAATCAAAAAGGTGAATTTTTTTCACCTTTTAATCTTTATAAAACTTTGAAAAATAAAGATAAAAATATTTTTATTTTTTTTTGTGAAAATGAAAATAAAAAGCGTCTTATATATATGAGGAATGTTTTTTATAAAAGCCTATTGTTTTAGTTTTAAACTTCAAAATAATAAAGCTATATTTACTACCCAAAAACAAAACATTCCTCGTTTTATGATATAATAGTATTAATTGTTGTAGGTGATATTATGTTAAAAATAGAAAAGTATGATGATTTAGGACAAGGAATTGGAAGAATTGATAATAAAATATGCTTTGTTAAAAGAGCAATTCCTGAAGAAATAGTTGATATTCATATTTTAAAAGAGAAAAAAAATTATTTAGAAGCAGAAATTACTAAAATTATATCGAAAAGTGAAAAAAGAGTAAATCCTGTTTGTCGGTTTTATGATAAATGCGGAGGGTGTAATTTTTTACATACTACTTCTTTAGAAGAAAAAATGTTTAAAATAGCAAGAGCTAATCGTTTTTTTTCTAAAATGGATTATTTTTATGATACAGAAGATTTTTATCGCAATAAAATAGTACTGCATGTATATAAAGGAAAGCTTGGTTTTTTTCTTGAAAAAACTAATGATTTAGTAGAAATTGATTTTTGTTATTTAGTAAATCCTAAGATAAATGAAGTAATTAGATTTTTAAAAAAAACAGTTGATTCTTCTTATACCGGAAAAATAGTAATTAGAAACAACAGTTTAAATGAAACCATGGTAATTATTGATTCAGCATATAAAAACTTTGAAGCGTTGAAGCAAAGTTTGCTTATCGATAATTTAATAATTGAAAACATGATTGTAAAGGGGAAAAATTATTTTATTGAACATTTTCAAAATTATAAATTTATGATTCATGATAAATCTTTTTTCCAAGTAAATAGACTAGGATTAGAAAAAGTATCTTTAATTCTTGAGAATTTTTTAAAAGATAAAAAGTTAGATACTATTTTAGATCTTTATAGTGGAACAAGTGTTCTTGGAATATTGGTTTCAAAGTATTGTAAAAAAGTTATTAGTATTGAAGCAAATAAAAGTGCAACTGATGATGCCAAAGAAAATCTTAAATTAAATCATATTACTAATTTAAAAGTTATAAATGGACTAGTAGAAGACTATATTGAAAAATTTAAAAATATTGATTTGGTTATTGTTGATCCAGCTCGTCGTGGATTAGATTTAAAAACAATAAAATATTTAAATAAAATAAAATCTTCATATATTATTTATATTGCTTGTGGAATTGATTCTTTAAGAAGAGATTTAGAGTATTTTAAAAATAGTTATTTAATAGATAAATTATATTTAGTTGATATGTTTAAAAGAACAAGAGATGTTGAAACGGTGGCTATTTTAAAAATAAAAGTTTAGTTGTTTTGAATATTTATGTTATTAATTTTAAGTATTATTTGGAATTATAGTTATTTTAAAACTAATAATATTGTTTATCCTATAATTTTACATTTATGTAATAATTTATATTCGTTTATGGGAAATTTTTATAATTCTAATACA
>ONSF01000094.1 GCA_900320425.1 uncultured Eubacteriales bacterium
AAATAATACAAGAATACATAAAGAAACAATACCAGCAGAAACTAATTCTGAAATAACAACAACTTATAGAATATATGCATGGATTGGTGAAGAAACTAAAATAGGAAATACAGATGATGCAGATTATTCTTTAAGTGATTGGAATAAAGTATTTGCAAGTATAAAAGTAAATGTAACAGGAGACTTTCAAGAAAAAAAAGTTCCAGAACCTTTATATGATGTTGTAAAAACAGGCGCAACAAGTGATGAGGGCATATCAAACTTATATGCTAAAGAAGGAGTAGGTAAATTTTTAAGAAATACAACAGCAAGTGATACTTATCCAGTTTACTATTATAGAGGAGAAGTAACTGATAATAATGCTATATTTGCCAATAAATGTTGGAAAATAGTAAGAACAACTGAAACTGGTGGAACAAAGTTAATTTATAATGGGGAAATGGGTTCTGTATACGAACATGTTGCTTTATCAGAAAATCAATATACGATAGTTACTAATACGGATGGAACAAATACAAATGTATGGACATTTGATTCAACTCATAATAGTTGGAATACATCATATACATCTGGAAGTTTGGAATTGAGTTTTAAAGTACCAGGTGGTGATGGATATATAATGGAAATAACAGGACAAAATGGATCATCAGGTTCAGGTGGTTTTACAATATATAAAGGAGCAAGTTCAGTTAATGGTGGAGGTGGAGGAGGAGACGCAATATTTGCGTTAAATCATACATATGGAACACTAACTGCCGATGATGTAGTTAAATTTACCTTTTCTGGAGGAGGATTTACAACACCATCAATATTTAAAATAAAAATGACAAAATCTGGAGATTTAATAACAAGTAATGGTTGTGACAATTCAGGAGTATCATCTCAACTACCAGAAACTACAGCATGGAATCCAAGTTATAAAAGTCCAGCATATGTAGGATATAATTACGGAACAGTTTACGAATGGACTAATGCTAGTAAGTCAGGAACTTACGGAAATGGAATAAGTTGGGATGGAAGTAAATATACGTTAACTGGAGAAACTGGAGGATTAAGTGCAAATCAACATTATATATGTGAAGATGCAAATTGTACAAGTGTAAGGTATTACTTTATTTACAAACCAACTTCATATTCCAATTATATAAGTTTAACAGGAGGGGATACAATAGAGAGTGCCTTAAATAAAATGCTAACAAATTCAACAGATACAAATAAATCAAATATTCAAATGACAATAAATAGTTGGTATAATGATAATATAAAGACTAATTATGGAAAATATGTAGAAGATACTAAATGGTGTATGGATAGAAGTGTATCGACAAGTAATCTTGGAGGTTGGAATCCAAATGGCGGAAGTTTATCAGAATTTATGTATTTTGATGTAAGAAAAAGAGTAGAAAATGCAAGTTCAAGTAATCAACCAGTACTAACTTGCTCGAATGCAAATGATATAATGACATTAAAAAATGGAAAATTAGATAATCCAGTTGCCTTATTAACATATGATGAAGCAAGTCTTGCGGGAGTACAATGGAATTCATCAAATTCAAGTAGTTATTTATTAACAGGAAGTTGGTATTGGCTTTTGTCGCCTTCCTATTTCTATAACGTCAGCGCTGTCGTTGGCGCCGTGGGCAATACTACTTTGGACGACGGCAATGGGTATAACACCGGTGGCGGTGTCCGTCCTTCGCTTTCCTTAAAGCATGGAACACTAGTATATGATGGAGATGGGACAGTTGCGAATCCTTACATAGCTGGAACACCAAGAACATAGAAAGTGTGTTCCAGACAATGAACAAAAAAACTTCCCAGAGGTGATAGAATGTTAAAGTTTAAATAAGTTTGGTTAATAATTATAAATAAAAAAAGAATATTTTGAAAGTCTATTGTATGACTTAAAATATTCTTTTTTTTATAATTTTAGGCAATTTGTGTTATTACAAGATGTGCTGAAACTGAATTAGTACCACCAGCTGAAGGTGTTATTGTTAGAGCAGTAGTGTTTCCAGCAGGATTTCTTACTGTTAGTATGGAATTAATTGTAGTTGTTTCTATAAGAAATATACCAGAAATATCACTAGTACCTGTTGCTCTACCAACTACAGTATAATCTAATGGAGTACCATTAAGTGTCAATTGTAACTGTCCAGCCTCAGTAACTGGAACATTAAAATATATCTGATAAGTTCCAATTTCTGATATATTAAATGAACTATCTCCAGTTCTTGCAATTGATGTTCCACTATTTGCTCCATCTTGTGGGAAACTAACATCTGTTCCTGGTGCAACAGTTGCAGCATTATCATCTGGCATTAAAGCGTAAAAGTCAGCATAGTTAAGTATTCCTCCTTGAGGACCAGTAGGACTAGTCTCACCAGTTAAACCTTGAGGACCAGTAGGATCAGTTGGTAAGATTGCAAAAACTACTTTAGGACAACATTTATTTTCATTTTCATTATTATCATGACAATTCCATAAATTGTTTTGTAAATTCATATTTAACCTCCCTAAGATATTATATCTTTTTATAAAAATACGAATTATTATAATAAACTAAGAAAAGTCGAATAAAATAGAATTTGAGGGATGAAAATTTAAATTTAAAGAAGTTATAAAAGAAAAATTAAAATTTGTGTCAAGTATAATGACAAAAAATATAAATTATGTTATGATACCCTCAGGTAGTGGGGGAGAGAGTATATACCAGCTATCAAAAGAAAAAATAGAAGGAGGAAAAATGAAAAAGGAAAGTATTTCAAAGTTATTTTTATTACTTATGTCAATAATCTTTATCCCAACAGTTTTAGCTGCAAACTATGATATTAAATATGAAGTAGTTGCTGATACTGTTACAGAGTATAAGCCTGGGGATAAAGTAGTTGTTGAACTAAGAGTAAAAGAAGCCAGTGAACTTATTGATTCTACTAGTGTTGCTGTAGAATACGATCCAGAGGTTTTATCTTTGGAAAAATCGGATGTTGTAGATAACAGAAGAAGTGGTTATATGAACACGATTGCTGCATCTATTCCATTAAATGGTCGTGTTGCTTATGCAGTTCTTGGTGGAGGAGTTTATGTTGATGGTGATTATTTATTAATATCTACTTTAACATTCACGGTTAAAGATAATGCCAAAGGAAGTACTAAAATTACAGCTAGAACTAACCAACCAGTAGATGTTGACAATAACTTTCTTTCAGCAGAAGGAAATGAAATAACAATTAAGTTTAAAACACCACTTAGATCTATTTCATTAAATTCACCAGCAAGAACAGTTGGAGTTGGAGAAAATTTAACTATAACTCCAAGTTATGAACCTAGTGATACAACTGATGATAAAACTTTATCATGGACATCAAGTGATGATAAAGTTGCAACTGTTTCTGATGGTGTAGTAACCGGTGTTGCTCCAGGAAGAGTAGAAATAACAGCTACATCAGCAGTTGATGGTGTTCGTCCTGCAACAGTTACTATTGATGTTGTATCAGAGTTACAAAAGATTTCTTTAAATAAGAGTAAATTAGAATTTACGAAAGATGAATTCGAAACATTAAAAGTTAATTTTGAACCAACAAATTATACAACAAGTAATGTAACAATAGAGTGGACATCAAGTGACTCAAATGTTGCAAGTGTTAAAGATGGATTAGTAACTGCTAAAAATTATGGAACTGCTACTATTACTGCTAAGGCCTATTCTGATGGAGTAGAACTAAAGACGGTTCCTGAAGTAAGCTGTGAAGTAGAAGTTGTTAATCATGTAACCGGAATTAAACTTGATAAAAGTAATGAAAAGTTAGTTCGTGGAGAGACTTTAAATTTAACAGCAACTTTGTTAAAACAAATTGAAAATGATGATACAACTGATAAAGGAAGTATTACTTGGTCAGCAAGTAACTCTAATGTAGAAGTATCAGATGGAGTAGTTCGAGGAATTTCTCGTGGAACTTCAGTTGTAACGGCAAGTTTTAATGGTTACATGGCAAGTATGACGGTTGAAGTTATTGTTCCAGTTCAAGGAATTTCTATTGGAAATGATATTACTATTCGAGGACAAGAAGAAAAAACTTTAGAAGTAGTAAGCAATCCAGTAGATGCTGATCAATATAATGTTACTTGGATTTCTGGAAATAATGAGGTTGCAACCGTTGAAAATGGAGTTGTTAAGGGAGTAAAACCTGGAGAAACAACAATTACAGCTCGTGTTAATGAAAAAATTGAAGCAAGTATTATTGTAACCGTTTTAGAAATTCCACTTGAAACAATTACTATTGAGAATGGAAACGATTCTATTGAACTTGAAAAAGGTAAAACAAAGAATTTAGAGGTTTCATATACACCAGATAATGCAACTAATAAAACAATTAGTTGGACATCAAGTGATGATACAGTTGCAAGTGTTAAAGATGGAGTAGTTACTGCTCATAAAAGTGGAGAAGTAAAAATTACTGCTCAAAATGGAGATACTAAAGATACTATAACTATTCATGTAACTATACCACTTGAAGGTATTCAATTTAATGATGAAAAAGTTACTATGAATAAAGGAGAAAGTAAAACTTTAGAATATTCTCTAAAACCAAATGATACTACTAATCAAGATGAAGTTAAATTTACATCAAGTGATGAAAGTATTGTATCTGTTGATAATAATGGAACTGTTACAGCTTTAAAAACAGGAAATGTTACAATAACAATTCAAAAAGGAGATAAAAATGATACTTTAGAAGTAGAAGTAAAATCTCCACTTAAAGCAATTTCTGCAAATGATTTAGAAATTAAAAAGGGAGAATGTAAAAATATTGTTCTTGAATATTTAGATGAAGATACAACTGATACCAAAGAAGTAACTTATAAAGTTTTAGATGAAAGTATAGTTTCAGTTGATGAAAAAGGATTGGTTACAGCTTTAAAGGTTGGAACTACAACTATTACTATTACATCTAAAGTAGAAGGAGTATCACCTGTTACAATTAATGTAACAGTGCCAAGAATTGCTCTTACTGGAATTAAAGTAAGTACACCAGTTACAACGCTTTTAGTTGGAGATGATACTAAATTATCTATTTCATATTTAACTAATGAAAATAATGATGAAACAACCGATAATATTGATATTTCTTATGAATCAAGTGATGAAAGTGTTGTTGTAGTAGAAAACGGTTTTGTAACAGCAAAAGGACTTGGTAAAGCCACTGTTACGGTTTATGTAAATGAATTTACAAAGACACTTGAATTTGAAGTTGTAGAACCAACTATTACTAAAGTAGAATATCCATTCAAAAGCGGTGCTGATTCAAATATTACAGATGGTGATTTAGAAGTCGTTGTTGATGCAGAATATGAATACTTTGAAAGTGTTTATGTTGACTATAAATTAATATCAAGTGATAATTATACAACCAAAAGTGGAAGTACGGTTGTTACTCTTAAAGATAGTTTCTTAGATACTCTAGAAGAAGGATTACATTATTTAACTATTAAATTTAAGAAAGTAAGTGGTACGAACATCGAAGAAGGAGAAGCAACAACAACCTTCACGATTAATAGAAGTAAACCTACAACTGATACTGAAATAAATAACCAAGAAGTTAATACAGATACACTAAATGGAAGTGTAAAAACGGGAGATACAATTATGTCTTATGTAATTCTATTTATTGTATGTATAACAGGATTAATAACTGAAATTATCTATTATAAAAAAATAGCAAGAAATTAAAAAAGGGAAAAGGGTGGTTTTTTTTAGAACACTCTTTTTCTTTAAAAGAAAGGAAAATATGAAAAAATTAAAGATAAGTATTTTTATCTTCTTACTAATCTGTCCTTTATTAGTAAATGCTAAAGAAGAAACAATAAAAATAGATACAAATAATATTATAATTGATAAAAATCAAGAGAATGATATAGAAGAAGATAATAATACTAAAAATAATTTGGAAGAAAAAGAAGAAATACAAGAATATTTATTTGTAAGTGGTAATACAAAAATTAATAATAATCAAGATATATTAACTTTTACTTTTGATAATGGATTAGATAAAAATATTAAGAAAATGCTAATAGATTCCGAAGATTTTTCTTCTTATCAATTTGATGGAACAACTATTATTATTGAAAATATTAAAGATTTAATAATAGGAAATCATCAATTAAAAGTTGAATTTGAAAAGGGATATGGAAAAATAGATTTTGAAATAACAAATCAAGAAGTAGAAGATAAAAAAATTGTAAATGAGAATGAAGAAGTAAAAGAAATAACTGAAGAGTATTATGCAGATCAAAATAGTTCTCAAGATATAAATATATTAGATAAAATAAGAGAATTATTACCATCAACATTAAATTTTGATGTTAAAGAATCTTATGTTGTAGAAGAGTTTGGTAAAACCGATGATGTACAAAAAAGACTTTTATCTTTAATTAAAGATAAAATAAATTCCATTATGAGGGAAAATGGATATGGTACTTTAGATGAATTAGGATATGATGTAAAAATATCTTATTGGTCTAGTTTTTATGATGCTTATATAGAAATTTACTCAGTTACTGAATCTAAAAATACGATTATTTTAAAAAGTTTTTCTTATTTAAATACTAATGAAGAAAAAGATGAAGAGGTTATAAAAAAAATATCAGAAAGGACTAAAGAAGGGGTTGTTAAAACAATTTATGAAGCAGAACTTGGAATTGAAAATAGTGATTATAATCCAGATTATTTAAAAGAAAAAGAATACATTGAAACTTATTATAAAGATTTAGGAGTAACTATTTATTATTTAAATCATTATACCTCTAATTATGAATTAAATAAGAATGATGGTTTTATATTTTATATATTTTTAAATGATAAATTATATATGCAAAGTCATTACTATGAAAGTTTTATTCCTTATGTAACTATAAGTGATGATGTTACTGATATTAAAAATTATGTAAAAGAAAAAGTTGAAGAATATTTAAAAAGTAAAAATATAGATATAGAAAACGGATATATTGAAATAAGTAATGGATATAATTATTATACCAATAAATATATGGGTAAAGTAAATGTTCGATACAATGAAGATAAACTTCAAGAAGTAATAAATGCATTAGAATCAGGAATTAGTTTAAATAAGACGGAATATGAGGTTTTAAAATTAGAAAGTAGCGAGATAAATAATATAATAAAAGAAGAAGTAGAAAATGTTTTAAATGAAAAAAATATTAGTTTAGATAACTTTAATTTTGAAATTGTTCCTGATTTAACAATTTATGATATTCGTAATATTGATTTAAATTTTAAAAGAGATAATTATAATTACAAAACAATGAAGTTAAAAATAACTTATTCAAATTCTGATAATTATCAAGAATCTATTCAAAAAGAAGTTGATGAATTTATTAAAGGATTAAGTTATGTATACGAAGAATATGTTATGTTAGAGGAAGAGTTACCAAGTGATGTTAGTCATTTAGATGAGTATTTAGATGATATTGTAGCAAAAAGTAATATTTCTGGTTTAGAATATATTGATCATTTTGGATTCCGTTTCTCTAATACTTTATCAAATACTAGAGAAGATAATATTATATTCTTTGTTGATAAAGTATTTTACGGAAATGATACTTTAGACTCTTGTAATGTTAAAAAAGTTATTGTTCCTCATACTAGTGTAAATATAGTAGAAGATGGCTTAGATATTGTTAAAAAATATCTTTTAGAAAAAGGATTAAGTTATATTAATGAAAATACTAATTTACGTTATGAAAATGGTTATGTATATTATAGTGAGTTTGGAAATCTTGGAAAAATTAAAATAGAAAAAGAGAATGTTCAAAAATTAGAAGCTATAATAAGTGAAGAAACTATTACATTAGACTCTCTAATTGATGATTTAATTGTAACTATTAAATATGATTATAATAAATTTATTAGAGTTTTATTAAATGATGAAGTATTAGATGAAAATAATTATACAGTTCACGAAGGAAGTACTATTGTTACTTTAAAACCTGAATTTATTAAGGCACTTTCGGCTGGAGAATACAAGCTTGATATCGTATTTACAGATGGTGAAGCAGAAACTAACTTTCAAATTCTTGAAACAAAGGTTTTAAAGGGAGATTTAAATTTTGACTTAAAAATAGATATTATTGATGTAAAATTACTTCTTTTAGAAACTTTTAATACTCATACTGAGAAAGATTATTTACTAATGGATATGAATTTAGATTCTAAAATTGATATTGTTGATGTTAAATTATTACTTCTTGAAACTTTTAATGTTACAAAGCTAACTAATGAAAGAAAAGCTACGTTATCTATGCCTTATAATGAAGAAAAAGAAATTTTCGATAGCAAACCTGAATTTATACAAAATGAGCTAAATACATATTCTAAGGTAGCAGAAGAAAATAATATAGAAATAGATAATTCAACCAATTCTTCTTATCTATTAAAGATAGATTCTTTAGAAAAAGAAAGTTATAAAAAGAATAATTCTAATATAGTTTTATTTAAGAAGGAAGAAGATTATTAATAGACCAAAAAGAATCAAAAATTTGGTTCTTTTGTTCTTGACTCTTTTTAGTAAATTGATTATTATAATTTGACGGAGGGTTTGTTATGAAAAATAAAATAAAAATAATTGGAATAGTATGTCTTTTTCTCTT
>ONSF01000073.1 GCA_900320425.1 uncultured Eubacteriales bacterium
AAATAATACAAGAATACATAAAGAAACAATACCAGCAGAAACTAATTCTGAAATAACAACAACTTATAGAATATATGCATGGATTGGAAGTGAAACAAAAATAGGAAATACAGATGATGCAGATTATTCCTTAAGTGATTGGAATAAAGTATTTGCAAGTATAAAAGTAAATGTAACAGGAGATTTTAATGATAAAGAGATTTATATGGATCCAGGATATAGAACATTTTTAAAGAAAGTAGATGCTAAACAAAGTGAAAATCCATCATGTAATTATTTGCTTGAAGGTGATGATTCTAATAATGAAAAAATAAAATATATTTTTGGTACGCTCTCTGGTAATAGTTGTGAAATGAATTTTAATTACGTTTGGTATAGTGGTAAATTATGGAGAATAACATCTATCTATCCTGACGGAACAATGAAAATGATAACTGATAAAAATATTACTTCCATTGAGTATGGAGAGAATAGCATTTATTATAATAAATCAACTGGAGATAAATCTTATATTTTTCAGTGGTTAAACGAAGACTTTTTAGATACTTTGTATAATTACCAAAATATTATAGTAACTGATAATAGTAAATATTGGAATACCAATAAACTTGTTTTGAATAATAATGGTAAATTTGTGTATGAAACAGATGATTCTAATATAATTCCAACAAATATTTCACCTGTTGGATTGCTAGACGGATATGAATATTATAGGCTTGAAAATCCTTTAGGTAATAATAATTATGTATATTATAATTACTTAAATATACACACAAGATGGTATTTACTAAATAGAGGCAATGATTATAGTATGGTTGGGGATAGTGGATCATTTGCTCCTTCATCAAATTCAGGTTACATTTCGGCTGGTGTTAGACCGTCTGTATATTTAAAATCAACAAATACATTTATTGAAGGAGATGGTACTTATAATAATCCTTATAGGATTAAAGATGATAAAGAAGTTGGAAAAGAAAATGATTTAATTAATTCAAGGTTAAGTGGTGAATATGTTAAATTAGATAATGATTTATTTCGTATTGTTAGTGTAGAGAATAATACAACAAAGTTGCTATTTCAAAGTACAAAAGATAGTGGAAGAATGCCAATTGATCACTTTGGAACTGGAACAAGTAATAATGATATGGATTATCGACTTAATCACTGGTTTTTTGATAATTTATCATATAAAGAAAAGTTGGTTCCTGGTACATATTATTTAGGAATAGATGCAAATTCATCTTCTGAATCATCAGATTATGGAAATTATAAAAGAAGTATATGTAATATAGATTCGTTAAATAATACGGTCAAGAACTGTTTAAAAACTGAGCCATATACATTTAATGTTGGATTACTAAGATATGGAGAAATGTTTTCAAGAACATTATTTAGCTCTTCTGACGAATCAAATTTTGTTTGGTTAATAACAAATAGCAGTAGTGGTAGATTTTATGTAGTTAATGCTAGAGGTATGTCAATGATTCGTGATTATGCTTACACTAGACCAGTATATCCAACAATTCATTTGAATTCTGGTGCAAAAATAGTTTCAGGTAATGGTTTAGAAAATGATCCATATATAATTAATTAATTGGCAGAAAATTAATAATTTGAATAGACTAAAATCTATTCTTTTTTTGTATAAAAACTAAAAATTTAACAAATAATATTCTTGGTGATTAAATGAAAGCAACTGGAATGGTGAGAAGAGTAGATAGTTTAGGAAGAATAGTTATTCCTAAAGAAATAAGAAAAGTATTAAAAATTAAAGAAAATGAACAAGTAGAAATAAATGTAGAAGGTGATGAGATAATATTAAATAGATATTCTGATTTAGATGATTTAGATTTATATTTAAAGAAATTAATAGATATTATAAGTGATATTTATAAAATAGATATATTAATTACTAATTTAAATAAATTTAAATTAACTACTAAGAATTATTTATATTTAGAAAATAAAGAATTAAGTCCTTATCTATCTAATATTTTGAATAATAGAAATGATGTTATAGAAAAAAATAAAATTAGTATTTCTTTAAATAGTAATGAAGCTGATATAGAAAGTTCTTATTTAATTAAAACTTTAATTGTAAATGGAGATACCGTAGGTTTAATTATATTTTTAAGTGAAGATATAGAAAGTGTTGATTCTGGATTAATAGAACTTGTAAATAAGTATTTGGAAAAAGAACTTGAATAAATTGATAAAACATGATATAATCCTTACAAGAAGCAAGGAAGAAATGAGTACATTTTTAATAATTTTAGAGAGACTTTGGTTGGTGTAAAAAGTTATTAGAGAAAATGGAATATGGTTTTGGAGCTTATAGAAATATACAGGTTGCTCTGTTATAAGTAATGAGGCATATAGAAATATATGTAAATTAAGGTGGTAACACGAGATTTTCGTCCTTTGGGTGAGAGTCTCTTTTTGTTTTTTAGGAGGAATAGAGATGTGGAGAATACGGATGTGTAAAAATGAGAATTAGAGTTTTTAAAGAAAAAGGAGTGAAAGAATATTATATGAAAAATTTTAATTTAAAAGATAATAAAAAATTAGTTATTATTGGAGTAATAGGAGTAATTTTAGTAATTACCATTCTTTGTAGTTTTCAAACTATTAAAAGTGGTGAAGTAGGACTTCGTGTTCGTTTTGGAAAAATAATTGATAGTAATTTAAAAGAAGGATTTAATTTAAAAATACCTTATATAGAAGATATAGTTAAAGTAAATATTAAAGTTCAAAAAGTTGAACTTACAACAAGTGCTGCAAGTCGTGATTTACAAGATATTAATACAAAAATAGCAGTTAATTATAGAATTGAAGCAGATAAAGCTAGTAGTTTATATAAAACCGTTGGAAATAACTATGAATTAACAATACTTGAACCTGTAATAGAAGAAAGTGTTAAATCAGTTATATCTAAGTATACTGCAGAAGAAACTATTACTAAAAGAAGTGAAGTATCAAGTGAATCTTTAAAAGTATTACAAGATAAAGTAGAAAAATATGGAATAGTTATAGATAATTTTAATATTATTAATTTGTCTTTTAGTGATGAATATAGTAAGGCAATAGAGGAAAAACAAGTTGCTGAACAAAAACTTGCAACAGCAAAACTTGAAAGTGAAGCCAAAATAGTTGAAGCTGAAGCTGACAAAAAAGCTAACGATTTATTAAAACAATCCCTAACAAGTGAATTAATTGAAAAAGAATTTATAGAAAAGTGGGATGGAAAACTACCTGAAACCTATGCAGGTAATGATATTTTAGGAATATTTAAAACAAAATAAAAGGAGAGAAAAATGGAAAATAAAAAATATTATATAACAACACCAATTTATTATCCGTCTGCAAATTTTCATATTGGACATTGTTATACAACTGTAATTGCAGATAGTATTAATCGTTATAAAAAGAAAGAAGGGTATGATACTTTCTTTTTAACAGGAAGTGATGAACATGGATTAAAAATTCAAAAGAAAGCAAATGATGCAGGAGTAACACCAAAAGAATATGTTGATGAGATAATTGAAAATGCAAAAGATTTATGGAAGAGTTTAAATGTTGAATATGATAGATTTATAAGAACGACAGATTCTGATCATGTTGAAACGGTACAAAAAATATTTAAAAAGTTATATGATCAAGGAGATATTTATAAAGGAGAATATACTGGACTATATTGTACACCTTGTGAATCATTTTGGACAGAAACTCAGTTAGTTGATGGAAAATGTCCTGATTGTGGAAGAGATGTTACAGAAGTATCTGAAGAAGCTTATTTCTTTAAATTAAGTAAATATCAAGATAGACTTGTTGAATATATAGAAACACATCCAGAGTTTATACAACCTGTTTCAAGAAAAAACGAAATGTTAAATAATTTTATTAAACCAGGGCTTGAAGATTTATGTGTTAGTAGAACCAGTTTTACTTGGGGAATTCCTGTAACCTTTGATGAAAAACATATTGTTTATGTTTGGATAGATGCACTTTCAAATTATATAAGTGCTCTTGGATATTTAAGCCAGGATGACTCTAAATTTAAGAAATATTGGCCAGCTGATTTACATATTGTTGGAAAAGAAATTGTAAGATTCCATACGATTATTTGGCCAATTATGTTAATGGCTCTTGATTTACCACTTCCTCATCAAGTATTTGGTCATGGATGGTTAATTATAAATGGAGGAAAGATTTCTAAAAGTTTAGGTAATTATCGTGATCCAAGAGAATATATTGAAAAGTATGGAGTAGATGCTATAAGATATTATTTACTTCGTGAAGTACCATTTGGAAGTGATGGACAATTTAGTGAAGAATTACTTATTTCAAGATACAATGCAGATCTTGCTAATACGGTTGGAAATTTAGTAAATAGAACTTTATCTATGTTAACAAAATATTTTGATGGAGTAATTAATAAAAGTGAGGTTGAAACTGAATTTGATAAAGATTTAATAAATATAGTTACAACTACCAAAGAAAATGTTCGTTCTTATATGGATAGTTTACAAATTCCTGAAGCTTTAGATTCTATTTTTGAAATATTTAGAAGAAGTAATAAATATATTGATGAAACGATGCCTTGGGTTTTAGCCAAAGAAGAAAATAAAGATAAGTTAAAAACTGTTTTATATAATTTATTAGAATCAATTCGTATAGGAGCAATACTATTAAGTCCATATTTACCTGAAACATCAAATGAAATATTAAGACAAATTAATACTAAAGAAACGAGTTATGAAAAATTAGATCAGTTTGGACTTTTAGAAACTGGAATTCATATTAATGATTTTAAACCAATTTTTATGAGAATAGAAGTGAAAAATGAATCCAAATAAACTTTGTGATACCCATTTTCACTTAACTCTATCTGATGATATAGATAATATTTTAAAAAGAGCTAAAGAAAATGAAGTAGAGAATTTTATTATGTCAGCTTGTGATTTAAAAAGTATTGAAGAAGGGATAAAGATTATAGAAAAATATCCTAATATTTATCTTACAATTGGACTTCATCCTGATTCTGTAGATGATTATAATCCTGATACAATTAGTTATTTAGAAAATCTTATTAAAGAAAATGATAAAATAATTGGAATTGGAGAAATTGGACTTGATTATTATCATAATAAAGAAAATAAAGAAAATCAAAAAAGGTTATTTATTGATCAACTATCCCTTGCAAAAAAACTTCATTTACCGGTTGTCATTCATTCAAGAGATGCATTTCAAGATACTTATAATATTTTAAAAGAATATAATTTAAAAACGACTATTCATTGTTTTACTGGAAGTCTAGAAAGTGCTCTTTTATATATAAAAGAAGGATATTTACTTGGAATAGGTGGAGTTTCTACATTTAAAAATACTCATTTATTAGAAACTTTAAAAAGTATTCCACTTGAAAATATTGTTTTTGAAACGGATAGTCCTTATCTTTCACCAATTCCTTTTAGAGGAGAAAAGAATGAACCAAAGAATATAAGTATTATTTGTGATAATTTATGTTCTATAAAAAATATGAGTAGAGAAGAAGTAATTAAGATGACAACTCTTAATGTAATAAAACAATATAATATAAAAGAATATTAAAAAATGACTATAATGAATAGATTTTATTTTGTTATAGTCATTTAATAATTGACGAATAAATTTTTTAGTGATATATTTTTATCATAGAGGTGGTGTCTTTTGAAGTATAAGAATAAAGGAAGACAAGCTTTGAAAAGATATTTTATAAATTTATTTTTCGTAATATTTTTAATGTTTATTGTTGCAACAAGTCCTAATAAAGATACGGTTGTAACTTCTAATATTAATACTGTTAAATCAATAGAATCATCAAGAATTATAATACCTGAAAAACAAGAAGAAATTGTTTTTCAAAAACCAAATTATCAAGTAGTAACATCAACTAATGAAATTAAAATGAGCGAGAATAAATTAATTGAATTTACAGGAACTATAACAGGATATGGTCCAGATTGTGTGGGGTGTTCTGGAATTCTTGCTTGTCCACCTAATCAAAATGTTTTAAATAATAATATTTATTATAATGATGAAATATTTGGAAAAATAAGAATATTAGCAGCTGATCCTAGTATTCCTTGTGGAAGTATAATTAAAGTGTCAAATTATGACAATAATGAATTTATTGGAATTGTACTAGATCGTGGTCGTGATATTCATGGACTAACCATGGATTTGCTATATGAAAGTGAAAAAATAATAGAAAATCATGGTAGAAAGTATAATATAGATTTTAAAATAGAAAGATGGGGTTTTTAAATCCTATCTTTTAAAAAGTGTCAAATTTTTCAAAAAAAAACAAAAAATATATTGTCAAACTAATTTTTCTATGCTATATTTTTATCATAAGGAGGATATGAAAAAATGAATAATTCAAAACAGGCAGTATTGTCAATTGTAGGAATTGCTATTTTAGTTATAGCAGTAGTAGGAGTGTCTTTTGCGTTTTTCACATATTCAAAAAATGGAACAACTAATAACGTTATTACAACAGGTACGATTGAATTTGATTCAAATGTAGATACAGCTACAGCATTATCACTAACAAACAAATTCCCTCAAACAAATGATGAAGGAAAAACAAATGATGAATATGAATTTAAGGTTCATGGAACAATTCCTGGAACTGCTAATAGTGTTTACTATGGTGTATTCTTAGTAGAAGGAACTACTCCAGATGGAAAAGTTGCTACTAATAAGTTTGAACCAACACAAATTAGTGCATATCTAACTACTGATGGTGGTGCTAATTCTACAATAGTTCCAACTTATGGAACTACTGGTGCAGCTTTAACAAGTGCTGTTACAACAACTCAAGGGTTAAAAGTTGCTTATGGAACAATTACTAATAGCGGTGTTGCTCAAACTCATAACTTTACTTTAACTTTATGGGTAAATGATACTGTAACAATTTCTGATACAGATTCAACTAAAACATATCGTGCTCATGCTTACAATGCTGAAACTTGGCCAGAAGGATCTTCAAGTGATACACGTAAAGTATATTCTGATATGTGGTATTCTGTAAAAGTAAATGTTGAAGCTAACGATACAACAAGTTATGCTAGTTAATAATTAAATAAAAGACCAATTGGTCTTTTTTTTTAATTCCAATAAAATTTTAAAAAAAATATATTGTCAAATTAAGTATAATATGCTATTATTTTTATTGTAAGGAGGATAAGAAATATGAATGGAAATTCATCAAAACAAGTTTTGTTGTCAGTTTTAGGAATTGCAGTGTTAGTTGTAGCAGTTGTTGGAGTGTCATTCGCATTCTTTACTTATTCAAAGAATGGAGAAGCTAATAATACTATTCAAACTGGTTCAATTTTCTTTCAATTTACAGAAGGAACTGCTATTACATTAAGCAATCAATTCCCAATTCCAGATAGTCAAGGAGCAACTTTAACAAGTAGTGTTGAAGGAGATAATCCAAGTTTGACTTTCTATATTAAGGGAACTAATACATCAACAAAAGATATTAATTACACTATTACAGCAACAAATGGTGAAAATATGACAGGAAAAACAAGATTAAATGATAGTGGAATTAAGTTATATTTAGATGCAAGTGGAGCAACAACTGGAACTGTAACAAATAATTATTCTGCAGTAACAGGAACACCTGTTGGAACAGATGGATCTCTTGCAAGTGGTCGTGTTCTTGCAACCGGAACTATTCCAGGTGGAACAAATACAGAAGCAACAAATACATTTGTTTTACATATGTGGATTAGTGCTGCAGCTGTTTCTATTGATGAAAATGAAACAGTTGGTAATAATGATAATGTTTATACATCTGCAGAATTTAAAGATTTATTCTATTCTTTAAAAGTTAACGTTACAGCAGAAGCAACAAATTAATTTGTTAATTAGACTTTGAGATTATTCAAAGTCTTTTTCTTTGCTAAAATTAGGAAAAAGTATTGATTTTTTTTTTGAAATATTATATTATGTATGTAGAACAAGTAGTTCAAAAGGAGGATACACATGAAAATCACAAAAGTTGATGTGACAAGATTCGAAAAAGAAGGATCAAGAATGAAAGGACGTGCAACAGTTCAATTAGATGAATGTTTTGTTGTTCGTGATATCCGTATTATAGACGGAGATAATGGTTTATTTATTGCTATGCCAAGCAAAAAAGTTCCAGGAGGACATAAGGATATAGCTCATCCTATTAATCGTGAGACTAGAAAAATGTTTGAAGATGCTATTTTTGAAGAATATGAAAAAACAGAAGTAATGCATTCAGATGAATCTAATGATGATGATGAAGAATAAAAGACCTTAGGTCTTTTTTTTTAATTAAGTCATAAATTTAATTGGAGGAATTATGGAAAAAGATAAAGAAATTCGTGATTATAGTCATATATTTCATTTAATTGATAGAAAAAATATAAGTATATCTGGAGTAAAAAAAATTGATAGTTTTGATTCCGAAGAATTTTTAATAGAATCTGTTATGGGATATATTGTTTTAAAAGGTGAAGGTCTTGAGTTAATTAAACTTGATACTCATGATGGTGTTGTAACTATTAAGGGACTAGTAAATAGTTTAAATTATGTGGATGAATTAACTAACAAAAAAGATAAAGAAAAATCTATTTTAAGTAGGTTATTTAAATGACTTTAATTGAACAAATAAGAAGTATAGCTTTAACATTTTTATTTGGAATTTTATTTTCTTTATTCTTTAATATTTTATATAAAATTTTATTTACTAAAAAAATAGTTATTAATATTTTTATAAATTTAGTTTTTTTTATATTATTTAGTTCTTTATATTTTTATTTTCTTTATAATATAAATGGTGGAATTATTCATTTCTATTTATTTTTAGTATTTATAATAAGTTTTCTTTTATATAATCGTTTATTTAAAAAAATTAGGTGGATTGGTTAATGGTTTAACAAAACTTGAAAAATAATTATTTTTTTGATATTATATTGATGATAGGAAGTGATAGAGTGACAAAAAGAAGAAGAGTTAAGAAAAAAGCTAGACGAATTGCAACTTTTGGAATTCTATCTCTTGCAATTATTATTTTTGTTTTTGTAGCACTTGGAAGTGTTATGTTTCAAATTGTAGATAAATATAAAGAAAAGAAAAATTTAGAACAAAAGTTGGTTTCTTTAGAAGAAAAAGAAAAAGAATTAGAAACGGAAGTTAAAAAATTAGAAGATCCTGAATATTTAGCAAGATATGCAAGAGAAAAGTATTTTTATTCTAAAGATGGAGAGTTAATTTTAAGAATACCTGAAGAAAAGTAGGAAATATAATCTTATTTTTCTTTTTTAATATTGATTAATGTAAATAATTTTAGTAAAATACATTCAAAAGGTGAAATTATGAACTTAGTGTTAGATTTTTTAAAAAATAAATTAAAATTAAATAATAATGATTCTATAGTAATAGGTGTAAGTGCAGGACCAGATTCTATGTGTCTTTTGTATTTACTTTTAAAACTTCGTGAAGAGCTTCATTTTCAAATTATAGTTGCTCATATTAATCATAATGTTCGAGTAGAAAGTGAAGAAGAAGAAAGATTTTTAAAAAATTATTGCACTGATAACAATGTAATATTTGAAAAATTAAAAATTGAAGAATATGGAAAAGAAAATTTTCATGCTTATGCAAGAAATATTCGTTATAAGTTTTATGAAGATTTAATTAAAAAATATAATGCAAAATATTTAATGACAGCACATCATGGTGATGATTTAATAGAAACTATTTTAATGAGATTAGTTCGGGGATCAAATTTAGCTGGTTATCAAGGAATTCCGATGATTTCTCAAAGAGAAAATTATTTACTGGTAAGACCACTTTTATTTATAACAAAAGATGAAATAAAAAAATTTGATGATTTAAATAATATTTTATATCGAATAGATAAAAGTAATACATCTTCTAAATATACAAGAAATAGATATAGAATGAAAGTACTACCTTTTTTAAAAGAAGAAAATAAAGATGTACATTTAAAATTTTTAAAATTCAGTAATATGTTAGAAAGTGCTACTAAATATCTTGAAAAAGTTGTAGATATTACTTATAATAGAATTTGTCGAGATAAAAAATTAAATATTAGAGAGTTTTTAAAAGAAGATGATTTTATAAAAAATTTAATTCTTGAAAAATTACTTAAAAATATTTATAATGATTTATCTTGTTTAGAAGAAAAACATCTTGTTTTATTAAAAGATTTTATATTTCGAAGTAAAACAGGAAGTACTATGGATTTGCCTTTAGGTGTTCATGCTCGAATTAATTATGGATATTTATCTTTTGTTAAAAAAGAAATAAAGAAAGATTATTGTGTTCCTTTAGAAGATGGATTGGTTGTGCCCAATGGTTTTAAGTTTATAAAGCTTGAAAGTATAGAAAATGGTAATGATACTTTGCATTTAGATAGTTCTCTTGTTTCAATGCCTTTGTATGTAAGAAACAAAAGAGATGGTGATTTTATAGAATTAAAAGGAACTAATGGAAAAAGAAAAGTAAGTGATATTTTTATCGATTTAAAAGTAAATAGAGAGGATAGAAATAGTTATCCTATTGTAGTAGATAGTAAAGATAAAATAATTTGGATACCTAAATTAAAAAAATCAAAATATGATAGTAAAAATTATGAAAAGTGTGATATAATATTTAAATGTTTGTGAGGAGAGATTTTATGAATAAGAAAGAAATAAAAAAAGGGATTTTACCTTATGTTGCATTAATAGTTATAATGCTTTTAGTTATTTACTTTTTTAATGTTTTTAATGCTAAAGTAAATAATTTAACTTATGATAAATTTGTTAATGCTTTAAATAATAATGATGTAAAAGAAATTACTATTTTACCTAGTATTGATGGTGGAGTTTATACAATAACTGGTAAATTAAAAGATTATAAAGCAAATGAAACTTTTAAAGCAACTGCCCCTCTTAGCGATGAAGTAATGAAACAAATTACAACGGCTAATGAGAAATATGATTTTAAAATTAATACGGAAAGTGATCCAAATGGTAGCGTTTGGTTAATTGCAATATTTAACTTTTTACCAATTATTATTATTGGTGGATTTATGTTTTATATTTTAACTCGTCAAATTGGTGGAAATAATAAATCATTTGATTTTGGAAAGAGTCGTGCAAAACTTGATGATCATGAAAAGAAAGTTACATTTGAAGCAGTAGCTGGTTTAAAAGAAGAAAAGGAAGAATTAAAGGAATTAATTGATTTCTTAAAAAATCCAAAGAAATTTACCAGGTTAGGTGCAAGAATTCCTAAAGGAGTACTATTAGTTGGTCCTCCAGGAACTGGTAAAACTTTACTTGCTCGTGCTGTTGCTGGAGAAGCAAATGTTCCTTTCTATTATATAAGTGGATCTGATTTTGTGGAATTATTTGTTGGAGTTGGAGCATCACGTGTAAGGGATATGTTCCGTCAAGCCAAACATAATGCACCTTGTTTAATTTTTATTGATGAAATAGATGCTGTTGGTCGTCAAAGAGGAACTGGACTTGGTGGAGGACATGATGAACGTGAACAGACTTTGAATCAATTGTTAACAGAAATGGATGGATTTGGTGCAAACGAAGGAATTATCATTATTGCAGCAACTAATCGTGCAGATGTTTTAGATCCAGCCCTTCTTCGTCCAGGAAGATTTGATAGACAAGTAACCGTTAATTTACCTGATGTAAAAGCGCGTGAAGAGATCCTAGCAGTTCATGCTAAAAATAAAATTTTAGGAAGCGATGTAACTTTAGGAAATCTAGCTAAAAGAACTCCAGGATTTTCTGGTGCAGACCTTGAAAATTTACTTAATGAAGCAGCTTTACTTGCTGTAAGAAGAAACAAAGACCATATAACAATGAGTGAAATTGATGAGGCAACGGATCGTGTTATGATGGGACCAGCTAAAAAGAGTAAAAAATATACAGAAGAAGAAAGAAGACTTGTTGCTTATCATGAAGCAGGACATGCTGTTATTGGGTTAAAATTAAGTTCTGCTAATGTTGTCCAAAAAGTAACAATTATTCCAAGAAGTTATGCTGGTGGATATAATATGATGGTTCCAAAACAAGAAAAGTATACATCTACTAAAACTGAATTATTAGAACAAATTACAGGATTACTTGGAGGACGTGTATCTGAAGAACTTAACTTTGGAGAAATTACAACTGGAGCTCATAACGACTTTGAAAAAGCAACTAAAATTGCTCGTGCTATGGTAACTGAATATGGTATGAGTGACTTAGGACCAGTTCAACTTGAACAACAATCAGAAAGTGTCTTTATTGGAAGAGATTATAATAAGAGTAGAAATTTCTCTGATATAGTTGCTCATGAAATAGATGAAGAAATGAGAAAAATTGTTGGAGAATGCTATAAAAATGCAACTAAGATTTTAAAAGACAATGAGGATTTGGTTAAGCTTATTGCAGAAGCATTGCTTGAACGTGAAACCTTAACTAAAGAGCAAATTGATTATCTTGTTGAACACAAAGAATTACCTAAGGATACAACCTTAGAAGATATGACTTTAGACGAATTAAAAGAATTAGCACGTGAAAAAGAAATTAAAGGATATTCAAAGTTATCAAAAGATGATTTAATAAGACTTTTAGAAGCAAATGATGTTTTAGGAAAAGAGATTGAAGAGAAAGAAAAGGAGTAATCCTTTTCTTTTTGTATTCTCTATGATATAATTTTTTTGTTAGAAGTGAGTGAGGTAAATATGGAATTAGTACAAAAATTTTTTGAAGAAATAATAAAATTTTTAGGAAATTTATACCCCAGTATGAAAAATATTAATACTCTTATTGGAACACTTTTTTCTATATTTGTTTATTATAAAGTAGTCTATTTTATAGTAGGAATTTTTTGGACAAGAAAGTTTTCTAAAGCTAAAATTAATCATAAATATGGAATTGTAATCGCAGCAAGAAATGAAGAAACTGTAATTGGAAATTTAATAGATAGTATCAAAAAACAAGATTACCCCAAAGAATTATTAACTATTTTTGTTGTTGCAGATAATTGTACGGATAAAACTGCTGAAATTGTTCGAAAAAAAGGTGGAGTTTGTTATGAAAGAAAAGATTTATTGCATAGAACAAAAGGTTATGCTTTAGAATTTTTATTTAGTAAAATTGAAAAAGATTATGGAATTGAATCATTTGAAGGATATTTTGTATTTGATGCTGATAATTTACTAAAAGAAGATTATATTTCTCGAATGAATGATGCATTTGATTCAGGAGAAAAGATAATAACATCCTATAGACATTCTAAAAACTTTGATGAAAATTGGATTTCCTCTACTTATGCAATTCATTGGCTAAGATCAATTAGAACTGGTCATAGAGCAAGATCAGTCTTTCATTTAGCTACAAATATTCAAGGAACTGGATTTTTAATTGCAAATGAAATATTAAAGAATGGTTGGCATTATACTTCTTTAACAGAAGATAGAGCATTAACAGTAGATTCGGTTGCTAATGGTTATCAAATTACTTATCAAGATGAAGCTATATTTTATGATGAACAACCGACTAATTTAAAAATTGCTTTAAGGCAACGCCTTCGTTGGTCGAAAGGTCATTTACTTGCTTTTATTGAAACTTCTCCGAAACTTTTTAGAAACATTTTTTTTGGAAGAAAATATTCTAAAAACAAAATAATATATAATAAATTTTATTTAAATATTTTAGATAGTCTAAGATACAGATTTGCATCATACGATATATTAATGCTTACTATTCCTTTTTCGGTTATAAATTTAGTTCGTTGGTTATTAATATCTGTATTTCTATATGCTAATTATTCTTATTTAAATGGAATTTGTGATATTAACTTATTTGCTGGAAGTACTTATTTAGCAAAATTTTTAAGAAATTTTACTTCAATTAAGTTAAATGTTCCATCTGGTATAGAAAGTTTATTGATGGGACTTTTGATTGCTATTTGGCTTCGAATATTTTATAGAATAGCAAGTTATTTTGAACATATCTTTGAAGCTGTATATGTTTTTATTATTGAAAGAAAAAGAATAAAGAAAATGAGTTTAGGAAAGAAAATATTATACTCATTTACTTGGCCAATTTTTGATATTATAGGTCGTTATACAACTTATATTGCAATATTTAAAAAAGTTGAATGGAAAGCTATTCCTCATACTAGTAAAATTACTATTGATGATTTAAATAAATCATAAAATACTTTTTGTCAAATTATGTGTTAACTAGTAGAAAAATAGATATTTAT
>ONSF01000053.1 GCA_900320425.1 uncultured Eubacteriales bacterium
AAATCTAAATAATTTGCAAAAGGAAGTAACACTCCATTTCCACTTATTGAAAATACTTTTGAATTATCTAAATCTAAAACTGGATATTCTTGATAAAATGAATTATCTAATATATGACTATTCTCTTTAACTTCAAATATTTTTTTTACAAAAGGAAGCAAAATATTACTTTTTTCTTCTAAATCTTTAGTAAATCCTGTTGAACTAACCATTTTTTCTTTAGAAAACAAACATTCATTATCTCCAAGAATTGATGGTATAGTTAAAGCCAAATAGTCCTTTAAAAATAATTTTGTTGGATTAAATGATACTTTATAAGTATTATCAATTCGGCTTCCTTTTTTAAAGTCTAATTGATTATTCATATCATCATATATTTTTTTTAATAATAAAGATCTAATCCATCTAACTTCTCTTAATTCTTTTTCAATACTAGCTAAACTAACAAAAGAAGAAAAGTTTTCTTTTGTTAATTCATTATATCGAACCATCTTTCCATTTTTAATTTTTTCTAAATCTTGAATCTTAAGTCTACTCATTTTACATACTCCTTTTAAACATTTTTTCTAAATCATAATTTGTATATGTTATAATACTAGGTCTTCCATGAGCACAATTAAAGGGATTTTTGGTATGTCTTAGTTGTTCAATTAAGATACTTGCTTCATCAAGCGTAATATAATCTCCAGCCATGATACTCATACGACATGCAACACTTGCTGCTACTCTATCTAAAAACTTTTCCTCAGAAAATTTTTCATTTTCAACAATAATTTCTATTACTTTTAGAATCGATTCATAAGTTTTAGTACTTGATATCCAAGTTGGGTGATGTCTAATTAATAAAGTATTTTCTCCAAATTCTTCATAAGTAAATCCTAATCTATCAAGTAAATAAAAATTTTTTTCTAAAATGATATACTCATTTTTAGGAAGTTCTATTTTATAAGGAATCAAAACATCCATTCCCAAATCATTTGATTCAATCATTTGTTCTTTCACTTTTTCATAATTTATTCTTTCAGCTGCAGCATGTTGATCAATTAAATACATTCCATCTTCATTTTCACAAACAATATAAGTTTTATGAACAATAGCAATAGGAGTCATTTTCTTTAAACGATTTAAATTAATTTCTATATCTTTATGTTCAGAATTTTTTTTTATTTCTTCTTTAACTACTTCTTTTTTAGGTTCAATAATTTTATTTTCATTAAAATCAAAGCTAAGTTCAACCGTTTTCTTTTTTTCTTTTATTTCTATTTCATCTTTATAGTAATCATCTTCAACTATCTCTGATTCGGCTTTAGGAATTAATGTTTTTTTACTTAATCTATCTTGAATAGTATCAAAAATTAATTTTTCTAAAGTATCTATTTTAGAAAATTTTACTTCCATTTTTGTTGGATGAACGTTTACATCAACTAAAAATGGATCTACTTCAATATTTATAATAACATAAGGATATCTTTCTTTAGGAATAAAAGTAAAATAACTTTCTAAAATCGTTTTTATTATTTCATTATTTTTAACAACTCGATTATTTATTAACAATGTTATACCACTTCGATTACTTTTAGTAAGTTCAGGAAGAGAAATATATCCATATATTTTATAATCATCATTTTCTCCATTAATTTCTAACATTTTACTAGCAACAACTACTCCATAAATATTAAATATTGTTTTTAATAAATCTCCACTTCCCGAAGTATTTAAAAGTTCTTTACCATTATTGATTAAGATAAACTTAATATTCGGATAACTAAGTGCCATTTTATTTACATAATCTGTTATATGAGAAAGTTCTGTGTATAAACTTTTTAAATATTTAAGACGAACAGGAGTATTATAAAATAAATCAGTAACCGTAATACTAGTTCCCTTTTTTAAATCACAATTTAAAACTTCTTTAATTACCCCACCTTCAATAAAGACTTTAGTTCCAACTTTTCCATTACTAGTTTTTAATAAAACATTGGAGACACTAGCAATAGATGGTAAAGCTTCTCCTCGAAAACCTAAAGAATTAATATTAAATAAATCATCTAAAGTTTTTAATTTACTTGTTGCATGTCTTGAAAAAGAGAGAACAGCATCATCTTTATCCATTCCAATTCCATCGTCAACAACCTTTATTTCTTTAACTCCTGAGTCAATTAATTCTATTTTAATGGTAGTAGAATTTGCATCAATCGAATTCTCAACTAATTCTTTAACAACATTCATGCATTTTTCAACAACTTCTCCTGCCGCGATTTTATTAGCAAGATTTTCATCCATTACTTGAATTTTACTCATAAACAACACCTATTTATATTTTACCAAAATCTAAAAATTAGTAAATATTATAGACAATAATTTTTCATTTTGTTAAAATAAGATTGATGAGTTATGAAAAGATTTAATATGATAGATGAAAATTTTATTTGTGATAATTGTGGATTTATTGTAGATAAATTAAATTATACGGCAAGAGATCATTGTCCAAATTGCTTATATAGTAAACACTTAGATATTAATCCTGGTGATAGAAAAAATAATTGCCATGGTCTTATGAAACCTATTGGAATTGAAAAATATAAAGATACTTTTAAAATTATTTATAAATGTTTAAAATGTGGTAAAACTCATAAAAATAAAATTGCAAGTGATGATAATATGGATATAATTATTGAATTATCAACAAAATAGTTTGTATTTTTTTTTTATTTTTTGCATAGATTTTATTGGTGATTACATGTTAACAGATAAAGAATTTTTTTTACAATCTTTAGTTTCCAATTTATATTATCTATGGACTTTAAGAGAATACTCAGCCCGAATTGAAGTATCTCTTCCATCAATTTATCAAGAATATATTAACAAAAGTAATGAATTAGCAAAAAGAGCTGAAGCTTTAAGTAAAAGAATTGCTGTTTATGCTTACAAAGGTTTACCTGAAAATGTTATTGAAAGTGGAATTGTCTTAACTCCATATACTTTAGAACTTGAACTTCTAACCGAAAAATTATTTGGAATTGATATTGATACATCTATTACAGAAAAAGAACAAAATGTTATACCTGGTAATGTTAATCCAACTAGTGCAGATGTTTTAGATATGGAAGATATTAATAAAAATGCTTTAATACTTGTAAATGAATTTATCGACTATGCAAATGATTTACATAAAAAAATTCAAAATCAAGAAATCTTTGCCTTTTATTATAATAGTATTAATTTATATTTAGTAGAAGAAGCTAATCTTTATGTATCAAGTCTTGAAAGATTAAGAGAAAAAGCAACCGTTAATCCAAGTTATGTTATTGATGCCCAATATTTTGGAACTTTAGGTATGCAAGCTATTGCAACATTTATAAGAGGAGAAATTGATCCAATTCATAAAGACGTATTTGATGAAGCTAATAACTTTGTTATAGAATACCGTAATATGTTAGAAGAATATGAAAATATGATTATGACACCAGAAAATCAAAAAAATATGACAATAAATAGTTTAGAACTGGCTAAACGCTTAAAAAAATTTGTAGAACGTTGTATTGAAAGATTATTAAAAAAAGAGATTTATTTTGTATCTCCTCCTATTTCAAAAGATAATGAACTAACTGCTATTAATTTCTTTATTTTTGGATTAAAAGAAATAGTTCTAGCATCAAGTAATTTTTAAAATAAAGGCTACTAGTAAATTTAGTAACCTTTATTTAACAACCATTAAATATCAAATTCTTCAGTTTTAGAATCAATTACTTTACTTAATTCAAAATTATCTATTTTTAATTCTTCTAAATTATTAATAAAATTATCTAATTCTTCTTTTTTATTTTCTAATATTTTAAATTCATAATTAAAGTTTATTTCATTAAATTCTTTCGTAAGATGCCTTTTAGTTATTTGTATATTATTTTTATTTATAAATTCTTGAAGTTCTTTTTTTAAATTTTTGGCATTTCTTTTATGACATTTAATATTTAATAAAAATATATTATATTTATTCATTTCTTTATTTAAATTATCAATTAACTTATTAACATATCTTAAAATTATATTAGAAAATAAAATTAAGATTCCTCCAACAATAGCTTCTGATATTGCACCTCCAGCACATAAAACTCCAAGTGCTGCAACACACCATAAAGTTGCAGCT
>ONSF01000087.1 GCA_900320425.1 uncultured Eubacteriales bacterium
ATTTATTATCACCATACATTAGTATGGTCAATTTGGGACATTTTCAAGCGATAACACTTAAGACATTATCATAAATTAATCATATAACTCTAGTTGCCTAGAGTTTTTTCTTGCATTTAAAAAAAAAGTATGATATAATAACATCAATTTTAAGGGGGATATTATGGTTAATTTTATTAGTAACAATTTAGAAATGATTTTTTTAAATGTTATAATTGAAGTAATTTTAATATTAATTTATGATTTAATAAGAAATAAAGGAAAGTTTTATTTTAATTTATTAAAAGTAAAAGTAAATGTTCAAAATAAAGATAGTTGGACAAAAACAGACAAAAAAGTAACAAGTGATACTAAAGGAATTGATATTGATTTTAAAGTTCAACTATATAATCATCGTAAAAGATACTCAAGTATTTATAACATTAGAGTTTGTAAAAAAAGAAGACATGGTTTTAAATTAACAGAAATAGATACACCTTATTTAAATTTAAGTGAAACCATGAAAAGCGCATCAGGTGCTACTACATATGAAAAATTAAAATATGCTACATTACTTCCTTTTGAAATTAGAGAATTTAATATTAAAATAAAACTTACTAAAGAAGAATTTAAAGAATTACATCAAAAACCTATTTATATTTGTTATAAAGATGGAAGAATAAGAAAAAAAATTAGATTAAATACCTATTTAAGAAGAAAAAAATAATTCTTCTTTTTTTCGACATTTTTTTAAATATTAATATTTTATACTTTAAAAGGTGATGGAAATGAAACTATATTTAGACGTTATCTTTCTTCTTAATATATGGTTTGATTTTCTATTACTCCTTTCTGTTTCAATGCTTTTAAAACGATATACCAAAATTAAAAGAATATTTTTAGGAGCTTTAACAGGAGGTATTACATTCTTTTTTCTTTTCCTTAATCTTTCAAGTTTTTCTTTATTTTTTTTTAAAGTTATAGTAAGTATCCTAATGATTCTTGTTACATTTTCTTATAAAGATTTTAAATATACATTAACCAATTTAGGATACTTCTACTTAACTAGTATTATTTTAGGAGGTGGTATGTATTTATTAAGTGATATCTTTTCCTATAATAATCATGGATTACTTTTTTATAAAAATGGATTTCAAACAAATTATATAGTATTACTTATTGTAAGTCCAATTATTTTATTTTTTTATATAAAAAAGAATTTAAAAGTACAAGAAAATTATCAACATTATCATAAAGTTGAATTTCTTTATAAAGGAAAATTATATCATTTAACAGGATATTTAGATACGGGTAATCACTTAAAAGATCCATATAAAAAACGAGGAATTATCTTAGTAAATACAAAACTTAAATATAACTTAGAAGAGATTATTTATACTCCTTATAATGCTTTAAATTATGATGGTATTTTAAAATGTTTAAAAGTTGATAAACTTTATGTTGATAAAAAAGAATTTAAAAATTATTTGATTGGAATATCGAATTTAAAATTTCAAATTGATGGAATTGATTGTATATTACATAGTAGTATGAAAGGAATTATATGATTGGAATATTAAATTTAGTTGGATTAATAAGTAAATTTTTAGAAAACGCCAAAAGTATTTTTTATGTTGGTGCAACTGATAAACTACCTCCTCCACTTTCTCGTGAAGAGGAAGAATACTATTTAGTTATGGCCTCAGATGGAGATAATTTTGCAAGAGATAAATTAATTGAACATAACTTAAGACTAGTTGTTTTTCTTGCTAAAAAATATGAAAATACTGGTGTTGATTTAGAAGATTTAGTATCAATTGGAACAATTGGTCTTATGAAAGGAATAAAAACTTTTAGTATGGATAAAAATATTAAACTAGCAACTTATGCTTCTCGCTGTATTGATAATGAAATTTTAATGTTTTTAAGAAAAAATAAAAAAGTAAAAACCGAGGTTAGTATTGATTCTAGTTTAAGTTATGATGTAGACGGAAATGAACTTCATCTTGAAGATGTATTAGGAACCGATGCTGATATTGTAACTCGACCTTTAGAAGATAAATTAAATAGAAAACTCATGATCCAGGAAATTGAAAAATTACCTCCTAGAGATAAGGAAATTATTGTAATGCGATATGGATTATTTGGCCATGTTGAAAAAACTCAAAAGGAGGTTGCCGAAATTCTTGGAATTAGCCAATCTTATATTTCAAGAATTGAAAAAAAAGTGATTAAAAGATTGAAAAGTATTGTAAAATGTTAACATTTTTGTTGACATTCTTTTTGTTTAATACTATATTATTTATGGGAGAACTTGATATGGAAAGATTCACATTTATAGAAAGAAACAAGCTATGGCATCTTACAACATACGAGGTTATAAAAAAAATATTCAGTGATAATATTATTATTTCAACTCTTGCAAAAGAAGAACTATTAAAAAGAAATCTTGATAATATTGAAATAGATGATGAAATAGTAAAAAAAGTCATTTCTAAATTATCTATAGAACAAGTTTTTGAATTAATGAATCAAGATCAAAATGGAAAATTTGCCCTTCTTGCTAAAGACGCATTTGATAAAATTTTAGAAATATCTGAAAAAATCAATCGAAAAGCTTATTTAGATAAAGTATATGAAGATGAATCTCTAAGTCTTCGTTTAATAAAAAAATAATTTTGCCAATTTAGTTTAGTGGTAGAACAGATGCATGGTAAGCATCAGAGGTAAGTTCAATTCTTACATTTGGCACCAGTTGGATATATTATCGTGCTCATGCGATTTAATGCATAAGATCAACTAGAAATAGCTGATTTTTTTTATGATTTTAAATCTTATTAGTATATATTTTAAATTATCTTTCATAATTTTTTTCAATATATATTTTAATAAATATTATAATTTGATAAAATATCCTTGGTGATTAAAATGAAAGAAATTACTTTAAAAATAGAAGGAATGAGCTGTAGTGCTTGTCAAAATCGAATCGAAAAATATTTAAATAAACAAGAAGGAATAAAAGCGGAAGTAAATCTTGTTATGGCTTCTGCTAAAATTTTATATGATGAAAAAAAGGTTTCTTTAAAAGAAATAGATAACTATATAGAACAAATTGGTTATAAAAGTTTAGGCCCATTAAAAAATTTTGAAGAAAAAAAAGATAATTCTAAAATATTTTTGATTATTTTTAGTATCTATCTCATTTTTTATCTTTTAATATCTAATATTACCATGCATTATTTACAAAACGAAATATATGGAATCATTCTTTTTGTTATTTCTATTCCCTACTTTTTTTATGGATATGATATTTTATTAAGTGGTATCAAAAAATTAATTCATAAATCTTTTAATATGGATACTTTAGTAACTATTGGAGTTTTAACTAGTTTTTTGTATAGTACAGTTATTTTAGTGTTTAATTTATTAAATAAATCAATCACTAATAACTATTATTTTGAATCATCTATTATGATTTTATATTTTATAAAACTTGGAAGATATATAGATAAGAATGCTAAAGGAAAAACAAAAGAAGCTATAAAAGAACTTGTTCAAATTACACCTAAAACAGCTTTAATAAAAAAAAGTGATGAAGTTATAGAAACAACAATTGATGAAGTAAAAAAAGGAGATATATTGATATGTAAGCCAGGAATGAAGATTGCTGTAGATGGAATAATTACTAAAGGAATTACTCATATAAATGAATCATTTATTACAGGAGAATCAATTCCTTCTAAAAAACAAGTTTCAGATAATGTTATTGCTGGATCAATAAATATTGATGGTTACATTGAATATAAAGCTTTAAGAATTGGTCCTGATTCTTCTATTTCAGAAATTATAAAATTAGTAAATGAATCCATATTAAAAAAAGCACCTATTGGAAAATTAGCCGATAAGGTATCAGGGTATTTTGTTCCAATTATTATTCTTATTGCTATCTTAACCTTTACATTTTCTATTATTTTAGGAAATTCATTAAATGATAGTATTACTTCATTTATATCTGTACTAGTTATTTCTTGTCCATGTGCTTTAGGACTGGCAACTCCTCTGGCAATGGTTGCATCAATTGGAAACTGTGCTAAACATGGAATTTTAATAAAAACAAGTGAAATTTTAGAAAATGCCAATAAAATAGATACTATTATTTTTGATAAAACAGGAACCCTTACCAATGGAAAATTATCCATATCAAAAATATATACTTATTCAAATTATAAAGAAAAAGATATATTAGAAAAAGTTGCTAGTTTAGAACACCTATCAACCCATCCTATTGCAAGTGCTTTTAAAGATTATTATAATAAAAAAATAATAGTAAAAGAATTTAAAAATATTGAAGGAAGCGGCATAAAAGGAGTTCATAATAAAAAAGAAATTTATATTGGAAACAATAAATTATTTTCTAAATTAAAAATTAAAAATGAATACATGGATGATGAAAATAAATTACTAGCAAAAGGAAATAGCATTTTATATGTAATAGAAGAAAGAAAAGTAATTGCTTTAATAGGAGTTTGCGATATCATAAGAGATAATGCTAAAGATACTATTCAAAAGCTTAAAAATCTAAAAAAGGATATTGTTCTCTTATCTGGTGATAACAAAGAAGTTGCCAACTTAATTGGTAAAGAATTAAATATTGATATGATTAAATCAAGTTTAATTCCTCAAGAAAAAAGTAATTTTTTAAATGAAATGAAAAAAAATCACAAAGTAATGATGGTTGGAGATGGAATAAACGATTCTCTTGCTTTAATAAATTCTGATGTAGGTGTTTCTATTAAAAGTGGAACAGATATTGCTGGAGACTCAGCAGATGTTATTTTAATGAATGACGATTTATCGAAAATTATTACCTTAATTAATATTAGTAAAAAAACAATAACAATTATAAAACAAAACTTATTTTGGGCATTCTTTTATAACTTATGTATGATTCCAATTGCAATAGGACTTTTAAAACCAATTGGTATTTCAATAAATCCCGTACTATCTAGTATTGCTATGACTATAAGTAGTTTATCGGTTGTATTAAACTCTTTAAGATTAAAATAAAGAAGAGAAAATTAAATAATTAAGTTTTTAATTTTTCTCTTCTTTTTCTAGATAATTTTCATTTACTTCTGAATCAATTTTATTAAGGGCTTCTTCGGTATTTTTTACATCTTCAATTTCTTCCCAATCATCCATATTATCATCTACTAATATTTTAACTTTAGTATCACCAACAAGTTCTATTCCAAGTTCTTCTTCTACCTTGTAATTTATTTTATTCTTATCAATTGATACTTCCTTGCAAGTTGGATCTTTTAAACTTCGAACAATAATTGATGTATCGGTATAATCTACTCCTTCTTTTTCTTTTATATTCACATTTTCTTTATAATGGAATGTTTCTTTTACAACATCAGTTTTTGTATCTTTGTCATAAGAATACCAAATATTAACATCATAACTTCCGGATACTAAAATACTATTTCCATCTTTACTTCCAGAAAAATTATGATTAATAACCCAACATCCAAGAACATTACTTGGGGTATTTGATACTTCTATAGAATGAGTATTGGTAAATACTTTCTTTCCTTTTCCTAAAACCGCTTTGGTAACTATTTCTCTATAACTAGACATAAATCCTCCTCAATTTAATATATGCAAGAGGAGTTTTTTTGAATACAAGTTAATAAGAGATATTTAAATTATCGTTTATTTTAACTTTTATTAGGTGCTGCTTTATAAGTAAAGTATCCAGGACTATCTGGTGGATTATCAAGACGAGCATACATTCCATTATTAGAATTTTTTTTGGTACCATTTCCACCAACTAATTTATTACACCCATTAAATGTACTTGACATATTGGTTACTGAATCATTTATAACAAATAATTCAGATGCATATATGGTTGTTAACTTAGAACAGTAAAAGAAAGTATTATATAATGCAGTAGTATCAGTCATAGCACTTGTATTAAAATTACTTAAGTCTAATTCTGTTAAATTACTACAATTACGAAACATTTCATATATCGAACGAAGACTACTTGTATCAAAATTCGTTATATCTAATTCTGTTAAACCACTACATCCTTTAAACATTCCCATCATTGTTGTTACTTTACTTGTATTAAAATTACTTACATCTAAACTAGTTAGACCACTACAACCATTAAACATCGATCTCATTGAAGTTACTTTTGATGTGTCAAAATTTGTTACATTAAGTTCTGTTAAACCACTACAACCAGTAAACATATTAGACATCGTGGTAACTTTTGAAGTATCAAAATTAGTTAAATTAAGTTCCGTTAAACCACTACAACTATAAAACATTTGATACATTGTTGTTACTTTGCTTGTATTAAAACTACTTAAATCTAAACTAGTTAAACTATTGCAATTATAAAACATACTTTGCATATTTATTACATTATTTGTATCAAAATTACTTATATCTAATTCTTCCAAACTACTACATCCATTAAACATACAAAACATAGTTGTAACTTTTGAAGTATCAAAATTACTTAAATCTAATTGTTCTAAACTACTACATCCATAAAACATGGAACGCATTGTTTCTACTTTTGAAGTATCAAAACTACTTAAATCTAATTGGACTAAACTACTACATTCATTAAACATGGCTCTCATTGAAGTTACTTTACTTGTATTAAAATTACTAAGCTCTAAACTTGTTAAACTACTGCAATTATTAAACATACCATACATACTAGCAACTAAACTAGTATCTACATTAGTAAAATCAATATTTGATAAATTTGTAAACTCACTAAATAGATAATACCCTGTTTTTAAATAAGTTGTTCCATCACTTCCTATAGTTAATGTTCCATTTTCAAGCTTTGCTCTAACATCTCCACGTAACTCTCCATCATCATTATAAGTTAAAATAATTGGGTAATCACTTTCTAACACACTTTGAGATACATTTTTAAATTCTACTTTAGTTATACTTTCTTTATTATCTGTTATACTACTTGGAAATGTTCCCATTATATTTATATCATTTGCTGTTTTATAAACCGTTATTATAAATTTTTCTATTGTAACATTATCTTTTAATACTTCAAATGTAATATCCTCACCAGTTGATAAAGCACCTTTTACATCTAAACTAATATCTTTTGCATCATTAAAACTTAAATCTACACTAGTTTGATTAGTTTTCTCAACTACCGTTTCAGTATCCTCTCCACCTTCTGTTTGACTAGGAGTAACATTTGTATAAGAATAATTAAATTTTATTCTCTCATCATTACTTGTTATTTTAAGTCTTAAATTATCTTTATTTTCATTAGCTAAATTTAAATTAAAGCTATTTATTTCTGGTATATAATTATAGGTTAGTGGTACTAATTTTTCAGTAAAATCTCCTTCTAAAATTACATTTAATCCTAAAGTTCTTGTTTGCCACTCATTTGTTGAATATGTTGCATCACTTTCTGTATCACTTATTATTATCCCGTCTCTTAACCATACTCTCATTTTATAATTTCTTGTTATTTCTTCATTTGTATTGGCTTTTACAAAATTTGCATATATATAATTTTCAAAATCAGGATATCTTAATCCATCTATTACTACTTTAGTTTTATTATCCTCATCTATTTCTTCTAAATAAACCATAATATCATTGGTATTAATATTACCGGTATTTTCTAGTTTTATTCCATAATTTAAATTTTTTTCACTGGTATTTTTTGATATAATACTAAATTCATATATATTATCATTATTTGCTAATGCTTCACTTTTGGTCATAGGAATTAAAGTATTACTTACAATCTTATCCATTCCATTAAATCGAATGTACACATCTCCTGATATTACTACATTATTATCCCTTCCTGTTCTAAGTTTTCCATACGTTGCAAATGATATTCCTAAAGTTATTATTAAGATCATTACTATACTAATTACTATTATATTTCTTATTTTATCATTTTTCATAACTCCTCCTATTATTAGCAACTTTTATTATATATATAATATACAATAAATACGATTAGTTTTCAATATTTTGTTTAATACAAATTACCTAATAGGATATTTTATAAATTAAAAGATTAGAGTACACACTCTAATCAATATTTTTATCCAACAATTTTTTTATTTTTTTTCATCTTTTTGTAAGATATTATAGAATTCTCTTATCTTATTTTCAATTTCTTTTGCTAACTCTTTATTTTGTTTTAAAAGAAGTTTAACATTTTCTTTTCCTTGTCCAAGTTTTTCTCCATTATAGGAAAACCAAGAACCTGATTTTTCTAAAACTCCTGCATCAACTCCCAAGTCAACAATTTCTCCTTCTTTAGATACCCCTTCCCCGTACATTATATCAACAGTTGCCGTTCTAAATGGAGGGGCAATTTTATTTTTAACAACTTTTACATTAGTTCTATTTCCAATAATAGAATCACCTACTTTAATTGATTCAGAGCGTCTTACATCAAGTCTTACTGAAGAATAAAATTTTAATGCACGGCCTCCTGGTGTTGTTTCTGGATTTCCAAACATAACTCCAACTTTCTCTCTTAACTGGTTAATAAAAATTGCAATAGTTTTAGTTTTATTAATAGTTCCCCCTAATTTTCTTAAAGCTTGACTCATAAGCCTTGCTTGAAGCCCTACATGAGAATCTCCCATCTCACCATCAATTTCTGCTTGAGGAACAAGAGCTGCAACTGAGTCAATAACTACAATATCAATAGCATTACTGCGAACTAACGCTTCACATATTTCAAGTGCTTGTTCTCCAGTATCTGGCTGAGCAAGTAATAGTTCATTAATATCTACTCCTAAATTCTTTGCATAAATAGGATCTAGGGCATGTTCAGCATCAATAAAAGCTGCTTTTCCTCCTAATTTTTGAACCTCTGCAATAGCATGAAGTGCAAATGTTGTTTTACCACTTGATTCAGGTCCAAATATTTCAATTATTCTTCCTTTTGGATATCCTCCTGCCCCTAGGGCTATATCTAAAGATAAACTACCCGTAGATACTACTTCTACTTTAGCATGAGTATTATCTCCAAGACGCATTACTGCTCCTTTTCCAAATTGTTTTTCAAGTTCAGTAAGAACTTTTTCAAGTGATGCATCAGCATCTTTTTTTGTGTTATTCATATTCCTCCTTATACAACTATTAATCTAAATTGTTTTCTAACTAAATAATAGCAAATTCTATTTATTTTATCAATAGCATCTGACAAGTAAATTAAGATAATAATTGCAATCAACGTAAATATAGCAAACTATAAAAAATATGTCAAAAAAAAATTTTTTTTTATTTTTTTACTAAATCTAAAAATTAAGAAAATTATTTTTTAAAATTTTAAAATTAATACTTTAATATATATTAATACTCTGAAATAAGCTTAATTATAAGAATAAAATATAAATTTAAAACCGAAAAAATTTTTTCTATTTTTACAAAACTTTACAATATTTTATAAATTCATTATAATTAAATTAGAAGGGATGAATATTATGATAATTAGTGAAAATGCATATAATGAAATAATAGTTCAAAAATCAAAATTTATAACCTATTTATACAAAGTTAACAATAAAGAAAAATTTTTAGAATATTATGAATTATTAAAAAAACAATATAAAGATGCATCTCATATTTGCTATGCTTATATTATAAATCAAGAAATTAAATATAGTGATGATAATGAACCAAATGGAACAGCTGGACTTCCAATTTATGAAGTATTAAAGAAAAATAATTTAAATTATATTGCTTGTTTTATAATTCGTTATTTTGGGGGAATTAAACTAGGAACTAAAGGTTTACTTCGTGCTTATTCTAATTCAGTTAGTCTTGCTTTAAAAAATATCAATATTGTTTCCATAGAACCTTCATTTAAAATTAAAGTTCAAATAGATTACTCTAAAGTTAGTATTTTAGAAAATATAATTGATAAAAAAAATATTTTAGAAAGTTCTTTTCAAGACTATATAATTTATAAACTCATTGTAAATAAAGATATATTAAATAAATTAGAATTAAATAAAATATCATATATTATATTAGAAGAGAATAATTTTTAAAAAGCTAAATGGCTTAAAAGCATAACAATAAATCCTAAGAAAAAACCTAATACAAGGATTTTTTTATTTTGGTAACTTAAAGATTTTGGAATAAGTTCATTTATACTAATATAAATCATAATTCCTGATGTTAATGATAAAAAAACTCCAATTATTAAATCATTTATAATATTTTTAAAAAAACAATAACAAAGCATAGCACCTAGAATTTCACTAAAACCAGCAAGAAATACCATAAAAAATGTTTTTAAATTTTTATGAGTTGCATAATAATATGGAATAGCAATAGAAATTCCCTCTGGTATATTATGCATCCCTATTGCAATAGCAAGACTTATTCCTAATCGAATATCAACACCACTTACCATAAATGTTATAATACCCTCAGGAATATTATGTAGGATAATTGCTATCATGGATATAATACCGATTTTTTTTAAAGAATTAAAATTTTTTTCCCCTATTTTTAAAGATATAAAATAAGAAAGAAAAATTCCTATATTAAAGAAAAAAAGAAACAACAGTATTCTAAAAATAATCATATAGTTATTAAGATAAGAAAGTGATGAAGGAATTAAATCGATTGTAGATATGGTTAACATTACAGATGATGAAAATGCTAAAGAAAAAGCAATAATTTTATTTTTATCTCCTTTGATAAAAATCATTAAATATCCAATTAAAGTAGAAAGTCCTGCAATACTTGTAACTAAAAAACTATAGTTTATTTTATTCATATTAAACTATATGAAAAAAAGAAAAAAATCATACCTCATGGTTTAATAATTCCTTCTTTTTTTATTTTTTTAATATATTCTCTTTGAGTATTACAAAACTCTTCTTTATTTTCTAATAATTTTCTTAACTTTTTTAAAAATTTTTCATATTCTAAATCTTTAAAATAAAACTTTGCATAGCCATTTACTCCAAATTTATTAACTAAAACATCATAAGATCTTTGAAATAATTCTTCATCAGTTAATTCTTTATTATGTTCTCTTCCATAACTATAAGTTCTTTTTAAACAATCTTCTACAGTATTATTTCTATCTGCCGTAGATACTATTTTACCATAGATACTTCTAGGTTCTCGATTTAGTGATGCTCTATGATCTTCTACTGCTTCTTTCATAATTTTTATTTCTTTTCCATTAAAATATTTTTTTAAATTTTGGTCTTGTTCTAAAATAGAAGCTGAGACTATTTCATGTTTTTTAGCATCTATATAATGACCAATATCATGAAATGATGCTATAACATAAACCATATTATAATTAATATTTGGTATTTCTTTTGCAAATTTAAAACTTCTATCTATAACATATTTAATATGATTTAAATTATGTCCTTCTTCATTTTTTTGATATTCTATAAAGATATTATCTTCAATATATTTTTTTAAATCTTTATTAATATTCATTTTTTACCTCTTCTATTATTTTTGATATTCAAATGCAAAATCTAATATTTTAACAATATCCCCTTCAAGTATACCCCTTTTTTCAAGTTCTTCTTCAACGCCCATTTTCTTTAAACTATGTAAAAATCTTTCTATACCTTCTTGAGATTGAAAATTGGCCATTTTAAACATTTTTTCAATCTTTGGTCCTTTAATAATATATTCATTATTTATTTTTTCTATAGTAAATGGTTTTTCCTCTTCAAATTTATATAGTATATGAGATATATATTCTACATCTTCATATAAAGGTGAATCTTCAATAGAATCTACTAAATCAGCTAGTTTTATTAAAACTTCATCTAATCCTTCTTTAGTAATGGCTCGAACTGGATAGATATCACACTTAACTTTCTTTTTAAACTCTTTTAAGTTTTCTAGGCTATTTGGCATATCCATTTTATTAGCTATTACTATCATTGGTTTCTTAATTAGTTTTTTACTAAAATTTTCAAGTTCTTTATTAATTAAATAATAATCATCTATGGGATTTCTACCTTCACATCCTCCCATATCAATAACATGAGCAATTACTTTGGTTCTTTCAATATGTCTTAAAAATCTATCTCCAAGACCAGCTCCAACACTTGCACCTTCAATTAGTCCAGGAAGATCAGCCATTACAAAACTTCTATTATCTTTGGTTTTTACAAGTCCTAAATTAGGAGTTAGAGTTGTAAAATGATAATCAGCAATTTTTGGTTTAGCATTAGAAACCATTGATAAAATAGTACTTTTTCCAACACTTGGAAGTCCAACAAGACCAACGTCTGCAAGTAACTTTAATTCAACTTTTAATACCTTTTCTTCTCCAGGTTCTCCATTTTCTGAAAAATTAGGGGCCGGATTTGATAATGTTTTAAAATGTGTATTACCATATCCTCCACGTCCACCTTTACATACAATAAATTCCGAGTTTTTATCTTTTAAATCAGCAATTACTAAATTGGTAGAATAATCACTTATAACCGTTCCTTGGGGTACCTTTACAATAACATCTTCGGCATCTTTTCCATTCATGTTTTTTCCGGTTCCATTTTCCCCTTTCTTTCCTTTAATACGTTTCATATAACGAAGATCAATTAAGGTATGAAGACCTGTATCAACTTTAAAAATAATATTAGCACCATGTCCACCATCTCCACCAAATGGTCCTCCCATTGCAACATATTTTTCACGGCGAAAGGCAGTGCATCCATCACCTCCACTACCGGCAATAACCTCTAATTTAACTTCATCTACAAACATAACATCATCTCCTTATATAAGAAAACTCACAACAAACTGTGTGAGTTAATTTTTATCCTGGGGTGGAATAAGGGGATCGAACCCTTGCATACTAGAGCCACAATCTAGCGTGTTAACCACTTCACCAATTCCACCAAAACATAG
>ONSF01000074.1 GCA_900320425.1 uncultured Eubacteriales bacterium
ACGAAATATATATACCTTGTCAAGAGAAAATACATCATCTTTACACAAATTGTATAAAAATTTAAAATTAAAATAAAATTACTTGCCTTAAGAAACAAAATATAGTATTATATATACGTGCAATGAAAGCGATGGAATCAGGTCAGGACAGGAATGTAGCAGCCTTAACATTTAACTTTCATGTGCACTTTTTTATTTGGATGTGGTTATGTGAAAGATAATGAATATTTTATGAGTAAAGCTATCAAAGAAGCCAAGAAAGCTTATTTAAAGGGTGAAGTACCGGTTGGAGTTGTTATTGTGAAAGATAATAAAATTATTTCAAAGGGTTATAATTTGCGAGAAACTTCAGCTAACATTTTAAATCATGCTGAACTTATTGCCTTAAAAAAAGCCAGTAAAAAGATTTTAGATTGGAGATTAGATGATGCGGATATGTACGTAACTTTATATCCATGTCCTATGTGTGCTAGTGCAATTGTTTCATCTAGAATCAAAAAAGTTGTTATAGGTGCTCCAACCAAAGATAAAAAGATAAAAGAAATTGGAAATTTGATTTTTGAAGGAAATAATACAAGTCCTAAAGTATTGATTGAAGAAAATGTCTTATCAGACGAATGTCAAAATTTATTAAGCAACTTTTTTAAAGAAAAAAGAAATGGTAAAATCTCGTAAATATATTTAAAACATTTCTTTTTTTGTGATAAAATATTAGTAGAAAGATGGTGTTGTTATGGAATATCAAGCTTTATATCGAAAATATAGACCTCAAAAATTTAGTGATGTTGTTGATCAAGAAAGTACTTTGAAAATTTTAACTAATTCACTAAAAGATGGTCATATTTCTCATGCGTATTTATTTTCAGGACCACGTGGTACTGGAAAAACAACTATTGCTAAATTAGTTGCTAAAAGTGTTAATTGTTTGAACTTAAATGATGATTTTTCTATATGCTCTAAATGTGAAAATTGTTTAGATATATTAAATAATAGTCCTGATATAATAGAAATTGACGCAGCAAGTAACAATGGTGTAGATGAAATTCGTGAATTAAAAAGTAAAATTAATTTAGTTCCTAATAAACTCAAATATAAAGTATATATTATAGATGAAGTGCATATGTTATCGATAAGTGCTTTTAATGCTTTGCTAAAAACACTAGAAGAACCACCTAGTCATGTAATATTTATTTTAGCAACTACTGAATTTTATAAAGTTCCAGCAACTATTATTTCGAGATGTCAATGTTTAAATTTTACAAGAATCAAAACTAGTAGTATTGAAAAAAGATTAAGAGAAATTGCTGATTTAGAAAAAATTAATATTACGGATGATGCTATTCATGAAATAGCAGAGTATTCAGAAGGCGGAATGAGAGATGCCTTAGGACTTCTTGATAAATTAGCAAGTTATTCTTTAGAGAAGATTACCGAAGAAGATTTTTTAAGAATAAATGGATTAATTTCCAAAAAAGATATGGATAATTTTATAAAATCAATTCTTGAAAAAAAGACTGAGGATGTTTTAAATTTATTAAATAAATTTGATGAATTAGGATTTGATTTTTCAAAATTATTAGAAAAATTAATGCAGGAATCACGTGATATGATGGTAAATTATTATACAAAAGAAATTAATACTGAAATTAATCCTCAAGAAATTTATAAATTAATTATGTGTTTTAATGAAACTTATAATTTACTAAAAGAATCTATAAATAGAAAAATAATTATGGAAGTTAATCTTTTAAAATTTATGAATTCTAATGAAGACTCTATTAAAGAAAAAGAAGTTAGTAATGTTTTAAACAAAGACACTAAAAATGAAACTAATACTTTTATTTCCCGAGAAATAACTTTAGGAAATAATGAAGATAAAGAAAAAAATGTGGGAAATATTGAAAAAAGAAAAGGAAAATATGAAATAAATTTAGAAGTAAAAAAACAAAGAATAAATAATACTTTTGCTATGGCAAGTAAAGTATTAAAAAATATAGCTCTTGAAAAATTTAAGAAAATAGATGATTACTTGATAAATGATGAATATTCCTATATTGCTGGTTTATTAAAAGATGTATCTATTGGTGTTGTAAGTGATAAAGATATGATTATAATAGCAAAGTTTGAATCAATTTTAGATAACTTATATCAAGATTTTTTTAAAACAACCGATTTTATTAATAAAATTATGGAAAGTAGTTATAATGTGGTTTTTTTAAATGAGAAAGAATTTAAAGAGGAAGTAAGTTTATATAAAAAACATTTAAATGAACCTGGTTATTATGAGTATAAAGAGGAAGAAAAACCTTTTATAAAAATTCAAGATAATATTGAAAAAAAAGAAGATTTAGGATATACTAAATTAGTTGATAGTGTATTAGATGTATTCGGTAGTGAATATGTTGAAATAGAATAGGAGAGATAATTTATGAATATGCAAGCATTGATGCGCCAAGCACAAAATTTACAAAAAGATATGATGAAAGCCAAAGAAGAGATTGATAAAATGGAGTTTTCTTCTACAAGTTCTTTTGTTACTGTAAAAGTTAATGGAAAAAAAGAAGTAGTGAGTGTTAAAATAAATGCTGACTCTGATTTTGATGTTAGTGATATGGAATTATTAGAAGAAATGATTCAAGTTGCTATAAATGATGCAAATCGTCAAGTTGATAAAGAAACAGAAAAGAAATTGGGAAAATACACTAATATGATGCCAGGATTATTTTAATTATGTATCCTAAAAGTATTAATAATTTAATTGAAGCATTTAAGTATTTTCCTGGAATTGGAGAAAAAACAGCTGAAAGAATGGCTTTTCATGTTTTAGGACTTGAAAATATTCAAAGTGATTTTTTAGCAGATAGTATAAAAAATGCCAAAAATAAGATAAAGAGATGTAAAATTTGTAATCATATAACTGAAGATGAAGTATGTTCGATTTGTAATGATACATCAAGAAATCACGATTATTTATGTGTAGTTGAAGATCCTAAAACGGTTATTTCAATAGAAAAACTTGGGACTTTTCATGGATACTATCATGTTTTAAATGGATTAATTGAAACTCTTGATGGAATCAATCCAGAAGATATAAGGCTTGATAAATTAATTAAAAGAATTGAAACAGAACATTTTAAAGAGATAATTATTGCTGTAAAACCATGTTTGGAAGGCGAAATGACAGCATTATACATAAATAATGTACTATCAGGAATGAATGTTTTGGTTTCTCGTTTAGCATCTGGAATTCCTATGGGAGCTGATATGGAGTATATTGACCCAATTACTTTAGAAAAAGCATTTGATAACCGAAAAAAAATATCATAAGAGTTATTTTCCTTCATAAGGTTTTATGGAGGTAACTATGAAATATATTATAAAATACTTAAAAAAATTTGTATTGGGAGGATTCTTATTATATGCATACAACCTTATTGCCGTTACTTTTAATATAATCGTTCCAATCAATTTTTTTACTATTACGACAGTTGCAATTTTTGATATACCAGGACTTGCAACACTTGTTGTGCTAAAAATAATTGGATTGTAGGTGAAGTATGTTAGAAGATTTTAAAGAAAATAGTTTTTATGAATATGCAAATAATTTAGAAAAATTTTATCATGCCTATTTATTTGAAGTAGATAATCTAGAGGTATCTTTTCCTTTAATTTTAGCATTTGCTAAAACAATTATTTGTGAGAATCATTATAAAAATTTAAATAAATGTGGTGATTGTAATATTTGTCATTTAATTGATAAGAATTACTATGAAGGATTAAAAATTATTGAACCAGAAGGTATGCTTATAAAAAAAGAGCAAGTTTTAGAATTACAAAAAAAATTAAGTTTGAAATCTTCTAATAATTTAAATCAAGTCTATATTATTAAAGAAGCTGAAAAAATGAATGCAAGTGCATCAAATTCTATTTTAAAATTTATTGAAGAACCAGAGCCAGGAATATATGGAATTTTAATTACTACAAACAGAAAACAAATTTTACCAACGATTTTATCTCGTTGTATATTAATTTCTTTAAAAACAAAAAATGAATTAGAAATAAAAGAAGAAGATTTAAAACAACTTGTAGGATTTATAAGCAATATAAATAATCAAAAAGAAAATTATCTTCCATATTTAAAAAGAGATTTTTTTTCTTTTTATGAAACAAGAGAAGATGTATTGAAAGCTTTTTCGATTATGGAATTAATTCTTGATGCTTTTATTCATGAATATTACCATATAAAACCTCTTTTAAAATCTAATTATTGTGATATAATAAAAACAAGTTTTGAGGGAATTTCGCTTCTCAAGGTTATTTTTTATTTAGAAAAAATTATTTTATATAAAAATAAATTAACAACAGTTTTAAACTTAAATTTAAATTTATTTATGGATAGATTTTTAATAGAAATGTCTGAGGTGATAAAGTGATAAAAGTATGTGGAGTTAAATTTTCTTCTAAGGGAAGAATGTATTATTTTGATAAAAAAGATTTTCAATTAGAAAATGGAATGTCGGTTATTGTAGAAACAGAAAGAGGACTTCAGCATGGAATTATTGTAAAGGAGGAAAAAATAATTGAAGAATCAAGTCTTGTTACCCCTTTAAAAAATGTAGTAAGGATTGCCAATAAATCTGATTTAAAACAACAAGAAAAAAATGAAAAAGATAATATTTATGCTTTGGAAAAAGCAAAGTATTTAGTAGAAGAATTAGGATTGAAAATGAATTTAATGGATGCAAGTTATACTTTTGATAGAAAACAATTGCTTTTTAATTTTACCGCGGATGAGAGAATTGATTTTAGAGAATTAGCTAAAAAACTTGCAGCTATTTATAAAACAAGAATAGAATTAAGACAAATTGGAATTAGAGATAAAGCAAGGGAAATAGGAGGACTTGGTCCTTGTGGAAGGTTTTTATGTTGTAATTCTTTTTTAACTGATTTAAATAGTGTAACTATTAATATGGCTAAAAATCAACTTCTTGCCTTAAATCCCACAAAAATAAATGGAGTATGTGGAAGACTTCTTTGCTGTCTTTCTTATGAAGATATGGTATATACAGAATTAAAAAAAGGATTACCAAATGTTGGAGATTTATATGAATATAAAGATAAAAGTTATAAAGTGATTGATGTTGATGTTTTAAAAAGAAAAATTGTTCTTGAAGGAGAAAATACTAAAGAAGAGGTATTTTTATAAATGGAAGTAATAAATGACATAGTAGGAAAAAATTTGAAAATTTATCAAGATGATAGTTACTTTAAATTTTCTTTAGAAAGTGTAATTCTTCCTCATTTTGTTGAGATAAGACCTAAAGATAAAAAGATACTTGATTTATGTTCTGGTAATTGTCCTATTCCGCTTATTTTGACAACTAAAACTAAACTTCCAATTATTGCAGTAGAACTTCAAAAAGAAGTGTATGAATTAGGGGTAAAAAGTATTAAATTAAATCATAAAGAAGATCAAATTACTTTATTAAATGAAGACGTACTTAACTTAAAAGAGATTTTTTCTGGAGATACTTTTGATATTATAACTGTTAATCCACCGTATTTTAAAAATTTAGATACCTCTTTAAAAAATAAAAATAATATTAAAGCAACAGCTCGTCATGAAAATAATTTAACTTTAGAAAATTTATTAAAAGTTAGTAGTTATTTGTTAAAAGAAAAAGGTAATTTTTACATGGTACATAGAACTGAAAGATTAATAGAAATATTAGATGAGTTAAAAAGAAATAATTTAATGCCTAAATGTATACAATTTATTTATCCAAGTGAATTAAAAGAATCTAAATTATTCATGATTAAAGCATCAAAAGGTGGAAAATCTGGTTTAAAAGTAATTGATGGAATATATATTCATGATAAAAATGGTAATTACCGAGAAGAAATAAAAAAAATATTTGAATAACATTTTGTTGTAAAATAGTGTAAAAGAACCCCAAAAAGTTCTTTTTTTTAAAATTTCTTTGATATAATCATAATATAAAGGAGAAAATAATATGAATGAAAGAAATCCATTAAAATGGCCATCTGGTATTGATATGAGTATAGAAGAAAAAAAGATGACTTTTGATCGTTTAGAAGAAAAAATTAAAAGTTTAGGAGATATTAAAAAGGTAGTAAAAAATAAAGAAATATTATTATCTATATTAACATCAGATATAGATAGACATTTAATGTGTGCTTTATTTGAAGAAGTTAATCGAGGAATATTAAGAGGAGATATAGAAGAAAAAGATTTAGAAATACTTAGAAGTGGATGGTTAACAGAACAAATTATAAATCTAGAGGAGTTAGTTCATCAAAGGGGAAGAGAAATTTTTCCATTTGAAATTGGAGATAAATTAAACTATATTTCATTACTTAGGGATGTTCCTACCTTAAATGCTAGTTATGGAAATTCTTTGTTAGTTCAATCAATTGAAAATGCTAAAGAATCTAAAATGAGACAACAATTATGTTTTTGGATGGGATCAGGGTTACCTGTTGAAACAAAGTTAAATATAGCTAAAAAATTTCTTGAAGTTGGAAATTCCAAAATAGTAATGGAATATTTATCAAGTGCTACTGATGATTTAAAAGAAACTAGACAAAGAGAAGAGAAAAAAAATAAAGAAGAACAAATGGGACGAAAATATTAATAAAATACAAGGATCAAAATTGTACTTGTATAATAGTTTAAGTTATGTTATTATATGCTATCAATGTATTAATTTTTAATACATAAAGTAGGTGATAAAATGAAATTAATAGTAGGACTTGGAAATCCTGGAGAAATGTATGAAAATACAAGACATAATATAGGTTTTATTTTATTAGATAATTATTGTAAAACGTTAAATATTATATTTAAAGAAAAGTTTAATGGATTATTTGCAAAAATAAATTTAAAGGGAGAAGATATTATCTTTTTAAAGCCTTTAACATATATGAATTTATCTGGAGAATGTGTATCTAAGTTCGCACATTATTATAAAGTTGAACCTCACGATATTCTAATAATTCATGATGATTTAGATATGAATTTTGGAAGAATAAAACTTAAAGAAAATGGCTCATCTGGAGGTCACAATGGAATTAAAAATATTATAGAATGCCTTAGAAGTGAAGAATTTAAACGACTTAAATTTGGAATTAGTAATAATAAACTTATAGATACTAAAGATTATGTTTTAGGAAAATTTAATGAAGAAGAGATAGAAGAAATAAAAAATTTATCTATAAAAGTTAATAATATTTTAAATGATTATGTAAATTTTTCTTTTCAAGATTTGATGTCAAAATATAATAGGAGATAACATGAAGAATATATATGATATTTTTAACATTAATTATAGAGAGAATATAGGCTTATCAGGACTAACTGATGAGTCTTTTTGCCTATTAGTAGAAAAGTGGTTTAAAGAAAGTAATCGAAGTGTTTTAATAGTTACTCCCACTTTAACAGATGCAAACAATTTATTAAATATTTTAAGTTCTCTAGAAGATAATATTTTATTTTTTCCAATGGATGATTTTTTAACAAGTGAAGCAATAAGTGTTAGTCCTGATTTAATGGTAACAAGACTAGAAACATTAAAAGAATTAGTTCAAAAATCAAAAAAAATTGTAATTACTCATCTGATGGGATATTTGAGATACTTACCATCTGTTGAAGTTTTTAAAAGTAATCTTTTAGAAATTACTAAGGGGATGCAAATTGATCCTCATAAATTAATAGAAAAATTATATCATTTAGGTTATCAAAGAGAAACGATTGTTACTAAAACTGGTGAAGTAGGAGTTAGAGGTTTTATTATTGATGTTTTTCCTATTTCATGTGATCATCCCGTTCGTATAGAATTTTTTGGCGATGAAATTGATTCCATTCGATTTTTTGATGAAGAAACCCAAAAATCTATAAAAAATATTTCAAGTGTTACAATTTTCCCTTATACAGAATTTTTACTTTTAAATTATGATAAAATAGATGAACAAGAAAAAAAACAAAAATATTTACCTAAGTATTTAAAAGATATTACAAATATTTCAGGATATTTAGATAATCCTATGATAATTTGTAAGGATTATACATTTATAAAAAATAATTATTTAAAAATACAAGAAGAAATAAAAAACTTTAAAGAAACGGATATAAATTATTCAGGAAATTATATGTTTTCTCTTGATAATTTAGATATAAATAAAGTTTTACATTATTTAAGTGTTGATAATTTATTACCAAATCATGATTTTAAAGAGTTGTATGATTTTCATATAAAAAGGGCACCTAAGTTTCATGAAAATATTGATATTATTAATACTTATTTAAATGATGCTTTTTCAATGAAAAAACAAATTGTTATCTGTTTAAAAGAATATCAAGTTAAAAATTTTATAAAATATTTAAACTTAAATTATTTACTTACAGATATTAATAATTTAAGTGAGGATTTAATTAATATTGTAAATTTTAATTTAAGTGAAGGATTTATTTATGAAAATATTGTAGTTTTAACCGATAAAGATTTATTTAATATAAAATTATCTAAAAAGAAATATCAAACAAAATTTAAGTATGCTGTTAAAATTAAAGATTTAAATAGTTTATCTGTAGGAGATTATGTTGTTCATAGTATTAATGGAATTGGAATTTATAATGGAATAAAAACATTAAGTGTAGGTAATTTAAAGAAAGATTATTTAGAAATTCTTTATAAAGATGAGGATAAATTATATATTCCCGTTGAAAAAATAGAGCTTATTAGTAAGTATTCTGGAAGAGAAGGGGTATCACCTAAGATAAATGGACTTGGTAGTATTGAATGGAAGAAAAATAAACAAAGAATTATTAATAAAGTACGAGATATTGCAGATAAATTAATAAAACTATATGCAGCACGTTCTATGCAAAAAGGATTTGCATTTTCTGCTGATACTAAATATCATGAAGAGTTTTATCATGAATTTGAATTTACTCCAACCATAGATCAAATTCATTCTTATGAAGAAATAAAAAAAGATATGGAAAGTGAAACTCCGATGGATCGTCTTTTATGTGGAGATGTAGGTTTTGGAAAAACCGAAGTTGCTTTTCGTGCCATGTTTAAGGCTGTATACGATGGAAAACAAGTTTTATATCTTTGTCCAACCACCATTCTTTCTAATCAACAATATACAAGTGCTTTAGAACGTTTTAAAAACTTTCCGGTTAAAATAGAACTTTTGAATCGTTTTACAACCACTAAAAAAACAAAAGAAATAATTGAAGGATTAAAACAAGGTACAATTGATATAGTAATAGGAACTCATCGACTTTTAAGTAATGATATAAAACCGAAAGATTTAGGATTATTAATAATTGATGAAGAACAAAGATTTGGAGTTACACATAAAGAAAAATTAAAACAATATAAAGAAAACGTAGATGTATTAACTTTAACAGCAACCCCAATTCCGAGAACTCTTCAAATGTCTATTGTTGGAATTAGATCACTTTCTGTTATTACGACTCCACCGGTTAATCGTTTTCCGGTTCAAACTTACGTTGTATATGAGCAAAGTGAACTAATAAAAGATGCTATAATTAAGGAAATGATGCGAGATGGACAAATTTTTATTCTCTATAATAGAGTTGAAACTATAGAAGCTAAGATGATGGAAATCCAAAAACTAGTTCCAAATGCTCGAATTGTACTTGCCCATGGAAGACTTTCAAAAATGGAACTTGAAGATAGAATGATTAAGTTTATTAATCATGAATATGATATATTACTTTGTACCACCATCATTGAAACAGGAATTGATATTCCAAATGCTAATACTTTAATTGTTTTAGATGCTCAATTATTTGGACTTTCTCAATTATATCAAATAAGAGGAAGAGTAGGAAGAAGTGATAAAGTTGCTTATGCATACCTTATGTATCCAGAACACAAAGTATTAAATGATGCTTCAGTAAAAAGATTAAATGTTTTAAAAGAATTTACAGAACTTGGTTCTGGTTATGCTATTGCTAGTCGTGATTTATCAATTAGAGGTGCTGGAGATATTTTAGGAAGTGAACAAGCTGGATTTATTGATAGTGTTGGGATAGATTTATATTTAAAAATTTTAAATGATGAAACTAAACGCTTAAAAGGAGAGAAAGTTATTGAAGAAGAAATTAAAGAAGAAAAGCCATTAATTTCTGTATCTACTCATATTGATGATGAATATACAACTGATAGTCATTTAAAAATTGAAATTCATAAATTAATAAATACAATTGATTCATATGAAAAATTATTAAGTGTTAAAGAGGAATTTGAAGATAGATTTGGTCGAGCATCTGAAGAAATTCTTGTTTATATGCATGAAGAATGGTTTGATAAGTTAGCAAGAAATAAAGGAATAGAAGAGATAAAACAAAATAAAGATTCCATAGAATTAATTTATAATATAGAGAAGAGTAAACAAATAAATGGAGAAGAATTGTTTATGAAATCCTATGAAATATCTAGAAACTTTAGTTTTTCTTACCATAATTTAAGAGTTCATGTAACTTTATCCTTAAAAGGCTTAGAAAAACATCCTATTTATTATTTAATTGATTTATTAAAAGATTAGAATTTGGTGTATTAATATGTATAATAAAAAAGATAAAAAAATTTATGAAAAAACTACAAAGTATTTAAAAAAAATAAATGCTAATGATATTAATAATAAGTTAGAACAAATTGATAAAATATTACAAATAAAAGATATAAAAGAAAGATATAGTTATTTATATGATTTATTATGTGATTACTTAGATAATGAATTTAAAGAAAAAAATATATGTGGATTTTCAAATAATATTTGTAAAAGATGCTTAGATTTAAAAAATAGAAATATTCAAAAAGATTCTTATTTTAATGGTTGTTGTCATCGGTTTTTAGATGGAAGTAATTGCAAACAATTAGACTTAAATACAGGAAGATGTAAGGTACGAAATCTTAGTTGTAAACTATTTACTTGTAATTATTTAAAGAAAAAAGGTTATAAATTTTCACTTAAAGACATATATTTATCTAGATATTTCTTTAATCTAAGACAAAGATATTATTTAGATTCAGCTTTTTTTCTAAGTAAAGAAGAGTTATTAAAAGAAATACTTAAAAGAGGATAAAATGTTATTTAAACTCATTTTTAGGTAATTTAAATTTGCAATTTGACAAATTTATGTAAAATTGATATTCTATTGTTGTAAGAATAGAAAGGAAAAATTATGACAGAAGAAGATATAAAGAAGCAGTTAGAAGAAAAGAATAAAGAAATTTATTTAAAAAAACTAAATCTTGATCTTGAAAATAATTTAGAAGTTCTAAAATTAACAATAGATAATTTATTAGAAAAAGTAAGTGAAGAGTCTACTAAAAATGTTTTAGGAATAGCCGAAACATTTCAAAAAAAAGATGAAATTAATGAATGTATAAATAATTATCTTAATAGTTATCATGATATATTTATTAGAGAATTAGAATTAAAAAAGAAAAGTATTGAAGATATTTTATTAATAAAAAAAATAGATGAATATAAAGAATATTTAAAAGAAATAAGTAATAAATTTATAGATAAAATAGAAAAAGAATCTCTAAATAATATTGATTCTTTAGAAAAAAAATTAAAAGAAAAATTTGATGATTTGTTATATCAAGAAAGAATAGAAGATTATTTAAAAAATATTTTTTTAGAAAACTTAAATCAAAAAGTAAAGGATACTATAAAAGGAAGAGATATTATTTTATTAAATACATTTAAAGAAACATATTTAAAATATTTAGAATTAAATAAAAATACCATTGGTATTTAAAAATAACAAGGGAAAACTAAATTTTCTCTTGTTATTTTAATTTTTTTTATTCTCATCTATTGGTTTAAATAATTCTCTAATATCAATATTTAATACAATGGCAAGTCTCCATAATGTTCCAAGTGAAAAAGTTTGGTAATTTTTACTTTCAATGTTTGAAATGAATTGAGTTGAGTATCCCATCCTAGTTGCTAAAGCTTCTTGGGTAAGTCCTTTTAATTTTCTTTGCTTTTTAATATTTTTAGAAACAAGTTCATATATATAATTTTCGTCTTCTTTATCAAACATTGAATCACCAACCTGTCTAAACTTATTTTCTCATTAAAAGATAAAAAAGAACTTACACTATTCGTGTAAGTTGTGGTATAATGTTTATATTAGAAAAATAATACTAGAAGAAAGGGATATTATTTTTTATGAAAGTAGGGATTATATGAATAATACATAATATAAAGAATAATTGTATTTGATTAAACAAATACTAAAAAATAAGATACATTTATTAAATATTAAAAATAATAGTTGAAAAATAATTTAATATACATTACAATTATATCATAATACATGGACGATGTATATTAAAGATTGAGAGGTAGGAAGAAATGAATAAAAATAAAAAGAAAATAATTTTAGGAAGTATAATAGGAGTATTAATTGGAACTTTAATTAGTGTATCATATGCATTCTTTACGTTTTCAAAAACAAGCTTAAATAGTCAACTTGTTGCAGGAGATATTTATATGCAGTATAAAGAAACAAATAGTATAAATATACCAGATATGATGCCAAGAAGTACATACGTTGATAATGAAAATGGTTATTTTGAATTTCAAATAACTGGAAAAAATACTTATGCAGAAAAAGATATAATATATGATGTAGTATTAAGTTATGGAGATACACCAACTGATTCAAATAGAACTATCAGAATAAAAGATGAATTATTAAGATTTAGACTTGTAAAAGTTGTTAATAATCTTGAACAAGAAATATTTAATAATAGAAGTTATGTAAGTATAAATAATACAAGAATACATAAAGAAACAATACCAGCAGAAACTAATTCTGAAATAACAACAACTTATAGAATATATGCATG
>ONSF01000028.1 GCA_900320425.1 uncultured Eubacteriales bacterium
TGGAGCCACTTGTAGAGCCACTCTGCTAGAGATTAGTTGGAATAAACTAAAATATAAAGGTAATAAAAGCCCCATTTTAAAGGAAATTAACGAGTGGACAGTGGTAAAAAGCCTTAAAAATGCTAGCCATGTGGCAGTGGGAAAAAGTACAAACAAAGCCACAGAAAGTAGGAGAAAATACATCTAACGAATGGTGTGAAGAAGTTTTAGATGAAGATTATAATAAATTAATTTAAGTGAGATACTGATGAATGAAGAATTAAAAATAATAATATAAAACAAACCTATATTCTTTTATCAATTATTATTGAAATAGAACTTTTACAAACCTATACACACAGTTTCTTTTGATATAGATGATATGATTTTAAATAAATTTTAATTTAAAAGAAAAGTAAAAATTATACCCTTTTTATACAAGTTTTTTACTTTTAATATGCTATATTTTATTTATATTAATAATAAAATAATAAAATATCCACAATTATGTGGATAAAATTTTCTTGTCAAAACATAAAAAAATTATTATAATATATTTCAAATAAAGGAGACCTTATGAAAAATATTGATAATCATGAAAAAATGAAAGAGTATGTAAAATTAGAACAAAGAAAACTTGAGGAAAGAAAATACCAAATAAAACAACTTATGTCAAATTATAAATATATTACTTGGTTAGAAAATTTTACGAAAATATATCCTAAAATTAGAGAAGATGATTTTTTATATCCTAAATTAAAATTAGATTCTAAAGATATTGAACTTGGGAAAAAATTAAATTTATTATATGAGGGAATTAATACTTATGCCAGTAAGAATTATATTTATCCTTCTAAAGATTCTGATTTTGTAGAATATTATAAAATAAAATATAACAATATAGGATATGAAGTAGGTATAATTCTTGGACAAAGACCTTTGTGTTTTTTAGAAAAAGTTGATGAATTTGATAATACATTTATTGAATTTTCTGATATTGTTTTAAATAAAAAGCAAGTAAGTACTGATTATATTGAAAAAGAATTAAATGAATTAAAAATTATTCTTGAAAAATTTTATAAAATTGGAATTCCCTTTCCTGCTTTAAAAGAAACGATTGATAATGTTATTTGGAGTATGGAGTTAAAGGAAAGTAATAAGTCAAGAATGGTTTTAAGTAAAACGAGAAATTAATAAATCTCGTTTTTATATTCTAATTCTTTTTTTATTAAGAAAATATTATTTTTGATTCTTTCGTTATCGGGTTCCATATCCAAGGCTAGTTTAGCATATTTATATGATTCTTCAAATTTATTTTCATAATATAAACTTACAGATAATAGATCATATATGGTATTATTCCAACTAAATATTTCATTAATATAAGTTTTTTCATGTTTTTTTATTTCTAAAGCTTTTCTTAAATATATTTCTACTTCTTTAAAGTTTTGAAAGTTATATTCAAGTATTGCTCTTTCAACGTATGAGTCTCTAAGATATGGTGCCTCATTTATTGCTTTATCAAGCCACATTCTTGCTTCTTCTATTCGATTTAATCTTTGATAACATCTTGCAATAAAACGCATTGATGCACATCTTTCATCTTTCCATTTTGCTTTTTTTAAAGATAAATGTTTAATTAATGTATCAATAGCTTCATTCCATCTACCATAGTACATATATTCTCTTCCTAGATAATGCATATTTCTATCATCTTCTGGATCTTCTTTTACTGATAATTCAAGAAGTGGTAAATAATTACTTCTGCTTTTTTCTTTATCTGGATAGTGATTTACCGTAATTTCGTTTGTGGTTATTTTATTTTCTTTGTTATTTCCAATATACTCTAATATTTCATGCACAGGATGTGTCCATTTATAACCATCTCTTGCATGAATTTTTTCAATATAAAAATTAATAAGTGGATTTCCATCTTCATCTAATTTCCAATTATAATTATAACTAAGTCTTGTGGTATTTTTTTGCCAAATATTTTCTAACTTTTCTCTCCAACCACTTTGAAATACTTCATCTAAATCACAACAAACACATATATCAGCGTCATCTGGTGCGAGTTTTAAAGATTCGTTTCTTGCAACATCAAATCTCCAAGGTTTTATTATTTTTTCTTGAACATTAACTCCTTCTTCTTTTAATAAATTAACTGTATTATCAGTAGAACCAGTATCTAAAACATATATTTCATCTGCTTCTTTCATTGAATTAACCCAACGTTCAACAAACTTTTCTTCATTTTTAGAAATAGCATATACACAAACTTTATATTTATTCATAAATCACCAATTAAGTTTATGATATAAAAAAAGAAATATACAAATGTATATTATCTTCTAATGGTTTTATCATTTTCAATTAATTGTTCTAGATTATAGTATATATTATTTAATTTATTAATATCTTTTTCTAATATACTTAATTTTTCAGTATGCTCTTTAATACTCTCTTTAATATAACGAGAATAATCTTCTAGTGTTCTGATACAATATCCATTTACTGTATTTCTATATTGAGCAGTGTATACATGTCCATCTTCGCATTGAATTTTATAAATTTGTTCAACAAGTGGAGAACCATGCAAAGCATCATATTCTTTTGATTCACTACTAATTATAATGCCTCTCATAAAAGTATATATATTTGGAACTTCTTTTCCATTAACTGTTCTAAATAACAAAATTTCTGTTCCATATTCTAGCACATTTTCCATAAACTCTCCCTTATGTGAAATATTCTAGCATAAGAAAAGATGAAAATGCCATATTATCTTGTTAAAGTTAATTTCTTACCTTCATAGCTTTCTTGAATTTTAGCATCTAATATTTCTTTTTCTTTTAATATTTGTTCAAATTTAACATCTTTTTCTCTAACGTCAATAATTTGAGATTCTATTTCAGATATTTTTTTAGTTATATCTAATTTTAATTTTTCTAAATCATCTTTATCTAAAGTTAATTCATTGTTTTTATTTGCATATATAATTTCTTTATATCTATTAATATATTCATCCATTAAAAGTTGAACTTTATACAATAATTCATTTTTATTATATAAATTTAAATAATTAATTCTATTTAATAACATACTGAATTCTTTCATAATATAACTTGTAAAATTATTTAAATCTTCTTTAATAGGATTTTCTAATGTTTTATCAAATTGTTTAATATTAATAGAATCATTATCTAATATTTTAGTTTTAGATAATTCTTTTATTTTATGCTTATTAAGTTTATAATCTTTTAAAGAATTTATAATATTTGTAAATCCAAGTTCTTTTTCTTTAATGGTTACTATCATAAAATCAAATATTAAAATACCCATAGTTGAGAAAAATACTAAAAGTGATTGACCATTATTATTATGCGCTAATATAAAAGATGTAATAATGCCACTTGAAGATAATAGCATTACCAGAATACTTCGAATAGTAGATAAAATATTTCTAATATTTAATTTTTTTAAATAATTAAGATAAAATAATTTATCTTCTTCATTATTAAATGTTTTTCCTTTATTACCATGATTAATAATATGTAATTCTTTTCTTTTTTTATTATATAAATCAATTAATTGTTTTATTTTTATTGTAGTATTGTTATATTTGTTTAATTCATAGTTAGCCATAGTTAGATTATCAAATTTAAATGAATATATAAAATCTTCATCATCGTTATATATAAATCTTTTATTATCATCATCGTAGTAAAAGTCTGAATTATGTTTATTTATATTTCTTTTAATGTTATGTAAAAAAGTATCCATTGGTATTTCATCAAGATATTTTCCAGTAATTGTATTATATTTTGTAATTGTTAATTCATATATTGATTTTTTTTCTTTATCAATTTGTGGTACTTTATAAACACCTACAACAGACATGTTAATTCCCCCTCTTTTATAGTTACGTATTGTATCATAAAAAAAGTAAAAAGTCAAATTGGTACTTTTTACTTTACATTAGAATATTCAAGTCTTAATTTATCAGCAACTGTTACAATAAATTCTGAATTGGTAGGTTTTGCTTTATCAATATCTACACTATAACCAAATATTTCTTGCATTAAATCCCAGTTACCTCTATTCCAACTTACTTCAATTGCATGTCTTATAGCTCTTTCTACACGTGATACAGTAGTATTAAACTCTTCGGCTATTTTAGGATATAACTCCTTGGTAATTCCACCTACTACATCAGGATGTAAAAACACTTCCATAATACTTTGTCTTATGTAAGAGTATCCCTTAATGTGAGATGGAACTCCTAATTCATGTAAGACATTTGTAATTGCAATTTGTAAATTGTTATGATACAAATCTATTGTTTTAGAACTTGGTTTAATTTCGTTAGTACATTCTAAAATTTTTCGTTCAAGTTCGGGTAATTCAAATGGTTTCAACATGAAATAATTTACGCCTAAACTAGATACCTTTCTTATAATTTCAGGGGTGTTATATGAAGTTAAAACAATGATATTTGGAATATCGACTTTATCCTTAATTTCTTCAAGAACTGAAACGCCATCTTTTTTTGGCATAATTAAATCAAGTAGTATTAAATCAAATTCTCCTAAGTGATTATTAATAACTTCTAACCCTTCAACTCCGTCGTTTGCAACGAAGTTTACTTCTATTACTGCGTGACTGCTAAAATACTCCTTTACCATATCAACGAGTTGTTTATTATCGTCGATCATAAGTACTTTTACTTTTTTCATATTTATCCTTTCCTACTGCACGCAATTATAATTATATAAGATTCTACAAATTTTTCAAGAACTTTTTTTGTTATTTTTTGTCGACTTTACTTAATTTTTTTTGTTAAAGCTAAAAAATCCTCGTAATTTAAAGAAGTTCCTCCTATTAAATAACCATCTATTTTTTTAATTTTTTCTAAAATATCAATATTTTCTAAATTAACACTTCCTCCATATAAAACCTTTATATCTTTTTGATAAGTATTTTTAATATAATCTTTAATAAAAGAAATTGTATTTATTAGATAATTATTATCAGGAATAACTTTAGAACCAATTGACCAGATAGGTTCATATGCAATTATTAAATTATCATTTTTTATTAAATCTAAATTATTTTCTAAAGCTTCATTTATTTCATCTTTTAAAAAGTTATAAATTTCTTCATCACTTGATTTCATTGATTCTCCAATACATAAAATTACTTTTATATTCTTTTTTAAGGCAAGTTTTACTTTTTTGGAAATATATTTATCATCATCAAAATATTTTCTTCTTTCAAAGTGTCCTACTAAAGTATAAGTTATTCCCAGTTCTATTAATTGATTTACCGATATATCTCCTGTAATGCTGCCAAATTCAAGGAAAGATATATCTTGACTTCCTACTTGATAATTTTTATTAGAAAATAATTTTATATAAGGAATACTAGGAAAAAAGATAGTATTTTTTTTATTTATTTTATTATTTATTTTTTTTAAATAATTTAAAACATCATTTTCTAATAAATTCATTTTAAAATTTGCACATATTAATTTCATTTTTTCTCCATTTCTCTAGCTTTTTAGATATTTATACCAGGTAAACTTTTTCCTTCTAAAAGTTCTAAAGATGCACCTCCACCAGTTGAGACATGACTAAATTTATCCCGATATCCCATATTAATTACAGCTGCAGCTGAGTCTCCTCCTCCTACTATACTAATAGAATCGGTTTTACTAATAATGGAACATATTTCTTTGGTTCCTTTTTGAAAAGTTTCTTTTTCATAATATCCCATAGGACCATTCCAAAAGATGGTTTTACTTTTATTAATATATGATTTAAAAAGTTCAATTGTTTTAGGACCAATATCAAGTCCTATATCATCTTTTTCCATAGTATCTTTAATATAAAAATCAAGAGAATCTTTTTCTTTAACACAAGCGTGATCAATAGGAAGAATTATTTTATTGGTTTTCTTTAACATCTCTTTGGCAAAATCTATAAAATCATCTTCTACAAGCGATTTTCCTACTTCAATTCCTTTTGCTTTTAAGAAAGTATAAGACATTGCTCCTCCAATTAATAAGTAATCTGCTTTGGTAATTAAATTTTTAATAATTCCTATTTTATCACTTACTTTAGCACCACCTAAAATAACTACAAATGGATGATTTGGTTTTTTGATAATTGGTAGTAAATAATCTAATTCTTTTAAAACTAAAAAACCTAGACATGATTCTTTAATATACTTAGAAATTCCAACATTTGATGCATGAGATCTATGAATCATTCCAAAAGCATCATTTATAAAAACATCACCAAGACTTGCGAAGTATTTAGATAAATTATCATCACATCCACTTTCAAGGTTTCCTTCTAAATCTAAAAATCTTGTGTTCTCAAGTAAAATAATATCTTTATTTTTTATATTAGATATAGCTTTATTAACCAATTCTCCTTTTACTTCAGGAATAAATAAAATATCCTTTTTTAATAATTCAGATAACCTTTTAGCAACAGGCTTTAAAGATTTGGTTTTCTTATCATCTTCACATTTTACTTTTCCAAGATGTGAAAGTAGAATAATTTTGCAGTTTTTATCTAAACAATATTTAATTGTTTTTAAACTTTCTTTAATTCTATTATCATCTATAATATTTAAGTTATCGTCAAGTGGAACATTAAAATCAACACGAATAATAACTTTTTTGTTTTCTAAATTTAAATTTTCAATTCTTTTCATAATTTTCCTTTCCTTTATTTTAATATAATGTTATTATAACATTTTTTAATTTTATGAGGCAATAAAATGACAAGGATTTACATTTTTATGATAAAATAAATATGGAGGAGACTTATGAAAGTATTAGTAAGTGATTATGATAAGACTTTTTATACAAGTGATAAAGATATAAAAAAAAATATTAAAACTGTCGAGAAATTTGTTAAATATGGAAATATTTTTATTATTGCAACAGGAAGAAGTTATATGGATTTTAAAAAGAAAGTAGATGCTTATCAGATTAAATATGATTATGTTTTATTAAATCATGGAGCAACTATTTTAGATAAATTTGATAATGTTTTATATGATTTTCCAATCGAAAATACTAATATGCAAGAACTAAGACAAGATTTAGAAATTAGCAAAAGTCTTGAATATTTTTGCTGTAGTAAATTAGAAAGTAGAGTTGATTTTAATCATGAAAATTTAACTAAAATTGCAATAAGATATCTTCCTTTAGTAAATATATCTAAAATAAAAGAAAAAATAGATAAAAAATATCCCCATGTTAATACTTACTTAGTGTCTTCAAATATGTATGAAATTATTTCAAAAAAAATTGATAAATCTAAAGCTATTAAATTATTAATTCATGATTTAAATATTAATAAAAATGATGTTTTTACTATAGGAGATAGTTATACTGATTTAAATATGATAAAAGATTTTAATGGGTATGCAATGAAAAAATCCGTTAAAGAGTTAATTGATGTTGCTCATGGAGAAGTTCGAAGTGTTACAGAATTGATAGAAAGAATAATAAGTAAAAATTATTTATAATAAAAAAATTTTGATAAAAATTAAGAAATCAAAATTTTTTTATTATATTACATATAGGTGATAAAATGAACAAAAAGTTATTAAATGATTCTTTCTTTGATAATATAAATGGATATTCTTTAGATTCTAACCAAAGAAAAATAATTCTTGATAAAACTAAAAATATATTGGTAGTTGCTGGAGCAGGAAGCGGTAAAACTTTAACTATGGTTGGAAAGATTAAATATTTAATTGAAAAAGAACATGTTAATCCAAAAAATATACTATGTATTTCTTTTACAAACGAAACGGTTAATAGTTTAAAAGAAAAATTGCAAATTGATATGGATATTTATACTTTTCATAAATTAAGTCTTGAAATATTAAAAGATCATCATATATTTTTTTCTATTGCCGAAGATGATTTGTTAGAATATATAGTTGAAGAATATTTAGAAAGTAATATTTATTCTAATGGGTATTTAATGTATGTTTTAAACTATTTTAAATTTTATATAGAAAATAACCAAAATATTACAATAGATAAAGTAAAACTTGAATATCCAAATCTGTATAAAAATTATAAAAAATTAATTATTACTTTTATTAATCGAATTAAAAGTAATAATCATGAAATAAATAATTTTAAAAAATATTTAAAACGAAATAAATATATCTTTAATAGAAAAAAACAATTTAAAAACATTTGTTTTTTTATTATTGCATTTGATATTTACAAAGTTTATTTAGAAGAGATGAATAGTACTTATTCTATTGACTTTGATGGAATGATAAGTCTTAGTAATAAAATAATTGAAAAATATGGAATGAAAAGAAATTATAAGTATATTATTATTGATGAATTTCAAGATACATCTTTAATTCGTTATCAATTAGTAAAAAAAATTGGTGAGGAATGTGATAGTAAAATACTATGTGTTGGAGATGATTTTCAATCAATTTATAAATTTTCAGGATGTAATTTGGATTTGTTTGTAAATTTTAAAAAGTATTTTAAGCCAAGTAGAATTTTATATATTTCTAAAACTTATAGAAATTCTTTAGATTTAATTAAAATAAGTTATAAATTTATTATTAAAAATTCTTATCAATTAAAAAAAAAGTTAATATCTGATAAAAAGTTAAAAAAACCTATTAAAATAGTATATTATACAAGAAGTAATTATAAATTTAAATTTTATGATTTATTAGATAAATTGTATTTTGAAGAAAAAAAAGAGGTATTAGTTATTGGTAGATGCAATCATGATATAAATATGGTATATGATGAAGAACTTTCCAATGGATATTTAACGTATAAAGATATGAAAATTCGTTATTTAACTGTTCATGCTTCAAAAGGATTAGAAGCAAGTAATGTAATTGTTTTGAATTTAATAGATGATGTACTAGGTTTTCCTAATAAAATAGAAGATGATGAAATAATAAAATTATGCTTTAAAAATAAAGAAAAATATTTATATGCTGAAGAAAGGAGACTATTTTATGTTGCTTTGACTAGAACTAAGAATAACGTTTATTTAATGACTAAAAAAAGTCAAGAATCAAAATTTATTGTAGAAATTAAAAGAAAATGTGAAATAATTGATATTTAATCTTGTTATTTTTTTAAAATTAGTTATAATAAATAATTTGAATGGGGGAATAGTATGGATCCAATACTATCTTATAGTAAAGCATTACCTAATTCCTTAACAAAAGAAGATTTAAATTATTTATTTTTTAAATATCAAGATGGTGATTTATCTGCAAGAGAAGAAATTATTAAACATAATGCAAGATTAATATCCTTAGTAATTGAAAAAGTAGATAAAAATTATAATGATAAAGAAGAATTATTTTCAATAGGTATGATTGGATTAATAAAGGCTGTTGATACATTTGACATAGGCAAGAATCTTAGTTTTGCAAATTATGCATGTATTTGTATAAAAAATGAAATGTTAATGTTTTTTAGAAAAAATAATAGAATTGTAAGAAATGAATTAGGAATAACAACAATAAGTGATCAAGAAGGTAAAGAAATGGATTTAATAAATAATATTCCAGATTTAAGTGTTAATTTTGCTTTAGATTATGAAAATCAAGATACCATTAAAGTAATAAATGAAATAGTTAATTCATTACCAGAAAGAGAACAATTAATTATAAAAAAATGTTTTGGATTTAATGGTAAAGAAAGAGTAAACCAATATGTAATGGCAAAAGAATTAGGAATAAGTCGATCATATACATCGAGATTAATAAAAAAAACATTACAGCAAATAAAAGAGAAATTAATAAAATTAAATATTATAGAAAATGGTGATAATATGGAATTAATAAGTAATAAAGATAATAATAAAGATAATAATAAAGATAATAATAAAGATAATAATAAAGATAATAATAAAGATAATAAATTTATGAAGAGAAAAGAAAGATTTATAAAAATGCCTAGTATAAATGAATATTTAGAAGGCTATTCTGAAGAAGAAAGAAAAATAATGATTTCTGGATTAACAGAAAAAGAAAAAAATATTATTAATAAATATTTCTTTTTAGAAGGAAATAAACCACATTTAGAAGATGAAACAGCAAATTTATTAGGAATGACAGTTAATGAATTAAATAAGGAAGTTAAAGAAATAATTACTAAAATGAAGAAAATTCTAGAAGATGAAAAAGTAAAAAATCAAACTAAAGAAGAACAAAGTATTATGGATATTATTAATATAATAAATGAACCTAAGAAAAAAGGTAGAAGAATTAAAAGTATTTATGAATTATTTAATGAATATTCTAAAGAAGAAATAGATTTAATGTTAGAAAAATTAACTGCTAATGATAAAATATTATTAGAAAAAAGATATGGTAAGGATTTAGAGAATCCAAGATCAAACAGTGATTTTAATACATCAGATAGAAACAGATTTTATGGATTGTTGTTACCTAAAATGAAAAGATTGTTACCAAAAAGAGAAAATGTAATAGAATTAAAAGGTGATAATCAAGAAATAATTAATAAAGAACAAAGTAATATTCAAATGCTTGAAATATTTAGAAGTTATTCTTTTAAAGAAATGTTAAATTATTTAACACCTAAAGAAGCCGTTATTATCTGTTTAAGATTTGGTTATATTGATAATAGATATTATAGTGTTCAAGCAATAAGTAATTTTTTAGGAATATCAGAATTAGAAGTATTGGATATTACAAAAAAAATATTATTATTGTTTAAAGATAATATAAATAAATATTTGGATAATGCAATTGAATATATTGAAGGTAATAAGAAAGGAGGTAAATAATGAATGATAATATTATGAAATATTATAAAATTTTAGTAACAAATCCTTTTATAGAAGGTTCTATAAAAGAAAAAGTATATGCAATGAAAAAGGATAATGATTATTATGAAATATTAACAGGAAAAAAAATATATGTATTAGAAAATAAAATACCTGATGATGTTTTAAAAGATGATTATTTTAATAAAAAATGTTCTTATGTTGGAATATCTAAAGAATTATGTTTTGATAGTGAAGTATCTAAATATTTAGTGTTTGAAGTTATATCAAGAAAAAAGGAAATTTTAGATAATTTAGATAATATAGAAGGGTCAATATTAAATTATTTTTCAAAAAATAAGACAAAAATCATAAAAAAGTAATGAATTTGTTGTAATTTAAGCAAAAAA
>ONSF01000075.1 GCA_900320425.1 uncultured Eubacteriales bacterium
GAACCAAAAAAAATAGTTAATGAATTACAGGAACAATTGTTGTCATTTATTGAAAAAGTTCATTTTAATGAATTAACAATAAAAATGGAATTTTTTGAATGGAAACTTGATTATGAGGAACAAATTTCTTTAATAGGTAGATTTATGATAAATAACAATTATTGTAAAGATTCTATTAAAAAATTAAATAAGCTAACTAATAAAGTTATTGAAACTAAAAAAGAATTATTAGATAATGTTTTAAATAGTAATGAAACAGATTCTATAAATTTATTTCAAAAGAGTATTCAAATAATTCATGAAAAAGATATTCATTCTTTATATGACAAAGAAAGTGAACAACAGGATTTAATAAAGAAACTTACTATTTATAAAGAATATAAACAAAATCATAATGATAAAAAGGAAAATGATGAATTAATTCTTTCAGAAACGATTGTTAAAGGGTTTATTGATAGTGATTTTGAACAATTAAGTGACTATTGTAAAAATTTAAAAATAAGTATTTCTAAATTTAATTTATTTTTAAATATAGTAAAAGAAAAAAATACATCATTACATGAAACATGTATGAATAAAATAAACTATTTAGAAAATAAAAAAATAGAATATTTAATTTTATTAAGTAAAACTATTCTTGATAAAATTAAAAATGGGATTTTAGAACAAGGTCAATTGAGAGAATTTGACTTACTTGATTATTATTTTATTACTAACATAGATAGAATTATCATTTTAAAAACTATTACCAAATATCTACCAGAAGAAACTAAAAATTATGTATCTTTCTTAAGAAAATATTTAAAACCTACTCTACTTACAGAAAAACAAATTAAATTGTTATTAAATAATAAACAAATAGTTGATGTTTTAGTAGATTCAAAAGGTAATCCAATTATTGGAACAGGACGTGAAGTAACAATTCAAGAAAAAGAATTAGTAATTAATTATTTAAAAGAAAATAATATTCCAATTATTGACGATGTTTATTCAATTGCTCTTAATAGATATTTAAAAGGCACATTAAATTTGGAAAAAACATTTGACAAATAAGCCTTACTCTTATATAATATTGGTACATATTCGATTGATAACCCAATTTATCTATTTTTTTAACGTGTTCTTTAAGGTTATTAGTAACTAAGGTTATCTAGTGAACATATTAAAAAGAATTCCCTAAGAAAATAGTAAATATCAATGTTTATGAATAAATATTGAAAGGAGAGATAATATGTCAAGATACACAGGACCTAGTTTTAAGCAAAGTCGTCGTGTTGGATTTTCTACACTTGAAAATGGTAAAGATTTAGCTAGACGTCCATATAAACCTGGTATTCATGGTGCAAAACGTCAAGGTAAACTTTCTAACTACGGTGAACAATTAAAAGAAAAACAAAAAGTTAAGTTTATGTATGGAATGAATGAAAGACAATTTCATAAAACCTTTATTGAAGCATCTCATATGCAAGGTATTCATGGTGAAAACTTCTTAAAACTTTTAGAATCAAGACTAGATAATTTAGTTTATCGTATGGGATTTGCTAACACACGTCGTGGGGCAAGACAACTTGTTAACCATGGACATATAACAGTTGATGGAAAAAAAGTTAATATTCCTTCATTTCGTGTTAAAGTTGGATCTATCATTGCTTTAAAAGAAAATTCAAAAGATTTAAAATGTGTAAAAGAAGCTCTTGAAAATGTTACTACAAGAGTTGAATACATTGACTTTGATAAAAACAATAATACAGCTAAGTTTGTTAGACTTCCTGAACGTAATGAATTAAATGCTGATATTAATGAAAGTCTTATTGTTGAATTCTATAATAGATAAAATACTAGAGAAATCTAGTGTTTTTTTTTCTTTTATGTTATAGTAATGCAGGTGGTAAAATGGAAATAAAATATTTTTGGAAACTTCCTATTGCAAAAAATTATACGTTTTTTAAAACCATTGATGAAGTAATAGAACTAATAAAACAAGAAAAATTATTAAACTTTGATTTAGTAGAAACATTTATTCCCGGTAATTTAGAATTAGATTCATTAGATAAAGTTGCAACTGAAAGAAATTGGATAATAAAATATACTGATCAAGAACATTTATTAGGAGTGTCTAATGAATTATTTAGGAATATAATGAATCCGAATTTTTTCAAAAAATATGAAATTGAAATTAAAAGTGCATATTTAGAAATGATAAAAAAAACTAAAACAAAAAGATTAACAATTCCAAAGTGTTTGTTTTCCAAAGAATTACTAAACGTGATTTTAAAAAAAAATGATATCAGTGTTTTCTTTAAAGATATTGAATTAAATAATCAACAAATAGAAAAAATAAAAAAAAGTAATATAGAGGTAAATTTTATAACCAAAGGAAACTTAAAACAAATTAGCAAAAATCATTTATGGGGGATTTATACAAAAAAAGAATTACAAGAACTTGAAGTTTTAAAAACAGATTTAGATGAATTTCAAGAAAATGAAATAGATAATTTAAAATATTTAAAAGATAATGCTGTTATAATGATTCAACTTGGAAATAATCCCTTCGAAACAGAAGAAGATGATTTTTTAAAGTTAAAAGATATTTTAATAAAAATAGATAATTTAAATAAAAAGCTTAAAGTTGAATTTGAAATAGAAAAAAGAAGTAATTTCCATATATTCTTTAAAGATATAAACTTAAAAAATATTAGCCTAATTCTTTATAACGACGATTATGAATATTCCTATCAAGAATTTGTAGAAGAAGAAAAAATACTCAATAAATTAGTTGATCCTATTAAAAATTCTAATTTAAGTCCCTTAGAAAAATTTTTAGGTGTATATAATATTGTTAAAAATATCAAAACATATAAAGAAAATCCAAATAATAAAATTGAATCAAGAGCACTCCGATATATATTAAAAAATGAATATATTGTATGTGTTGGTTTTGCTACGCTTCTTATAGAACTTTTAGATAAAGTCGGAATTGATTCAAATAAATTATACGTATCAGTGGATACTTCGTATGATAAAGGATTTACTCTTGAAGAAAAAAGTGTTATTTCAAATGGTCATCAAAGAGTTATCGTTAGTATAGATGATTTAAAATATAAAGTTCATGGACTTTATTTGTCAGATCCAACATGGGATAACAATTTAAAAAAATCTTTTTTAAATAATGCCCTACTTCCTTTTGATAAAATGCAAATATCAAGAAGATTATTTTTCTATAATATTTCAAATCCTATTTTAGATATTCATAATTTCGAAGAATATAATAACCAAGTAAATTTTTTATTAAAAAGAGAACTAAAGGAATTAAACCAAATTACTTTTTATAATAAAGCAAGTTTTAATGAAATATTACTTCTATCTTATGAAAATGTTGCTTTAAAAATATTAACTACTATAAAATGTGAACCAAAATATAAAACTTTTTTAAAAATGCTTAATACTTGTAAAATAGAACAAAATTATATTTTATTTTTTACTAAATTAGGACATTTTCTATTAACAAGAATAAATCAATATTTTAATGAAACAACTTTATTTAAAGCCAACTTAGAAGCTTTAAAAAATTTATATAGTTATAAAACGAATGAAGAATTAAAACAAATTGATATTATTACAAGAGAAGATTATACTAATAATGAAAAAAAAGAATTTCCATATAAAATAGTAAATAATAATAAATTTAATTTAGATTCAAGACAAAAGAAATAAACTGGAGTATCCCGTTTATTTTTTATATTTTAACTTCTTTTAATCCCTTTAATTTTAATAACCCCTGAAATAATATATTGATACTAGCATTCTCATGTTCATGATTACATTTTGGACAAGTTCAACTTCTTATCCTTAAATCTTTTACTAGTTTATTTTGATATCCACAATTAGAACATACTTGACTACTTGGATAATACGTATTTATTTTTATTAACGTTTTATTTCTCCATTTTGATTTATATTCTAATTGTCTTTATATTTTTCTATTCTAGTATTATCTAATTTAAAGTATTCAACTCCCATTGAAGTAACAACATTTGAAAATCAAAATCTATATTAGAATAATTTTTATTTTTATAAGAATCACGTCCTTCTCTTTTCTTAAAGACTGATTTATTTCCTCTTTTTTCTAAATAATTAGTATATGCTGCATCTAGGTTTTCTAAGGTATTGGTTAAACTTATACTGTCTACTTCCATAAACCATTTATAAATTTCTTCTTGTTTTAATTCTAGCATTTGTTTCATTGTTTTTAAAGATAGATTTGTTTTTGTCTTTTTATAATAAGTTTCTTTTGTATCTAAAAAATAATTATATATAAATCTAGAAGAACCCATATTTTTATGAATTAATATAATTTTTTTATTGTTGGATATAATCCTTTATATCTTCATAGGACCTCCATCTTTAAATTTATGGTTATTATTATATCCCCTACGCATATATATTACAAACATATTTATTTAATATATTTACTTTATAAAAAAATTATTTTATGTGTATCATTTAAGTGAGATAGCAATATTTCACATTTTGATTATACAGGTATTTTTTAACTTTTGTATGACTTTCCTATTTTATAAAAAAAATTCAATAAAATTTATTATAAAATCTACTATTTAATAGTTAATTATAGTATAATAACAAAAGTTATGGAAGTGATACTATGTATATTGATTCTAATAATAATATTTTAGACACATCACAATTTAAATATTTTGATGAAGGAAAGTGCGCAAGAATTTATAAAGATAACAATATTCTTTTAAAAATTTATAAAGATGATTGTAGATTAGATTACTATTTTTCTCCAAAAGTATTTGATAAATTAAAAACTTTAAATTTAAGTTCGTTTGTTAAATTATATAATTATTATCATGAAAATCATCTAAAGAAATGGTATATACCAATATTATCTGAGATGGTATATACCATGCAATATATTAATAATCCACATATTTTTTTATTAGATCAAAAAAAAGAATATTTGCTTGATATTATATCTAAATTTGAAAAAGATATTATTATATTAACCAATAACGGAATCAAAATGTCTGATGCCCATTATAGTAATATTATTTTTCAAGATAATAGTGCTACTATAATTGATATAGATTTATTTAGATATGCCAAATTAATAAATGATAAAAAATTATTATTACACAATAAAGAACAATTATTATCATATATTATTAGTACTTTGAGACACGAATTAAAAGAAAAAAAGTTATATAATTTTAGATTTGAATATATATTTTGTCCAAGTGAGTTATTGTTTATGAATGTAATTGATTATTTAAAAACAGTTATAACAGAAGATACTATAGAACAAAGTTTAATAAAAAAATTATAAAATCAAGATTAAAAAATTATAATTAATCTTGATTTTTATTTAATCTTTTGGTCTAAAGAATAATGAAAAAATAAAAGCAAAGAATATTGCAGATGTAATTCCTGAAGCTGTTAAATCAAATACTCCCATAGCAAGTCCAATAAATCCCATATTATGAGCTCGAACTAAACCTCCATGAATTAATAAATGTCCAAATGAAGTAATTGGAACTAAAGCACCACCTCCAACATGGGCAACAATTAAATCGTAAATATTAAAAATGTCAAGTGATGCTCCAATTATTACAAATAAACTTGTAATGTGTCCCGGAGTTAACTTAGAATTATCCAAAATAATTTGACCTAACATAGAAACAAATCCAGCAAATAAAAATGAATATATATATATCATAATGCACTCTCCAAACTAATAGCATGTGCTATACTTAAAATATTTTGTTTTTGAAAAACCATTGAAGGATTAAACAAAGCACCAGTTGCCACATATAATACTCGTTTTAATTCTTTATTTTCTATTTTTTTTAAAATATCAGAGTATACAACTAAAGCACTACAAACTGGACCAGATCCTCCTGCCTGAACTTCTTTTTGATTATCTAAATCGTATAACATAACTCCACAATCATTATAATTTTTAAGTTCTATATTATATTCGGTTTTCATAAAGTCTTTTAAAATTTCTTTTCCATAAATTCCTAAGTCTCCAGTTAAAATTAAATCATAATCATCAACAGTTCGATTCATATCTTTTAAATGACGAATAATTGTATCTGCTGCTGCTGGTGCCATTACACTTCCCATATTAAGGGGATCTGTTTGTTTATAGTCAACGGGTATTCCAATTGTAGAACTTTCAATTCGAATCTTACTTTTTTCGTTTGTTAGAATACAACTTGCACCACCAGTTGCTGTAAATGTTGCACTCCCTGGTTTTGGAGCACCATATTCGGTTGGATTTCGAAATTGTTTTTCAGCAACCATATTATGACTACTTACACTTACTATTATATTACGACAAATCTTGCTTTCAATGTAACTTGCGGCAATAGACAAACCTTCAGTATTTGTTGCACATGCAGAAAATATTCCAAGAAATGGAAGATGAAGTTTTTCTGCTGTATAACAACTTGAAGTAATTTGATTTTGTAAGTCTCCAGCAATAAACATATCTATATCTTTTAACTCCATTTTACTTTTAGAAAGAGCCATCTTTACACTATCTTTCATAAGTTTTATTTCAGCACTTTCTAAACTATCGGTTTCAAAATACATATCATCATAATGTTTATCAAATCTTTTAGAAAGTGGTCCTTCTGCTTCATATGGTCCCACGACTACACCTGTATCTTTAATATAAACATCTTTATATTTTGTAGTCATTATACACCTCCCATTATAATTAACCTAATAAATCCAAAGATATAAGCAGATACTACTCCATATAAAATAACCGTTCCTGCAAGTTTAAACATATTAGCTCCAAGTCCTGTTACAAAACCCTCTTTTTTGTATTCTATAGCAGCACTAGTCATAGAATGAGCAAACCCAGTAATAGGAATAATAAGGCCACATCTTGCAAACTTAACCCATTTATCAAAAAAACCTAAAGCCGTAAATAAACTTGCAAAGAAAATAAGCGTTATTATCATAAATACAGATGCATCACTTGAAGATAATCCTAAATAATAAGAATAAAATTCAATAAGTAATTGTCCCATAACACCAACCATTCCCCCAACTAAAAAAGCAATAAAAGCATTTTGTCCACGATGTTCTATTGGTTTATGAGACATTACTAATTTATCATATAATTTTTTTTCCACAATATCACCACTTTTATTATGAATAAAAGATAAAAATATATACATTTTAAATAGACCAAAAAAAATAAATATATAAACTTTTCATTTTATAAAGTAAGTGATATACTATTTATATATAGTAAAGGATGTATGTAGTATGAAGTATTTAAAAAATAATATAAAAAAAATTAGTATTTATATAATTAGCATTTTATTTTTAGAAATATTATTTAAAATAATTGTTAAAAACGAAATATCTGTTAGTAATATTTTTTATATTTTATTACATAGTATAATTTTATCTAGCTTTTTATGTATCATTAGTAATATATTTAAAGAAAAAATAAATAGAATAATAACCTCAATTATTTTATTTATAATGGGAGTCTTATTTTCTATTCAAACAATTTTTTATAAAGTATTTAAAGTTTATTTTTCTTTATCTAATTTAAAATTAAAAGATCAACTTAATGATTTTAAAGAAGAACTTGTTAAAATTATTGTTAATAATATATTTTATATTATTCTCTTTTTAATTCCTTTTATTCTTTACTTAATATTTAAAAAGAAACTTAATACAAAACAAAATAATTTAGCAAGTTATCTTATGTATTTTTTAATTATATTAATTTTAATTCCTTGCTTATATTTAAATATTTTATCTACCAAAAATAAGACAAATGATTTATATGAATTATATTTTAATATTAATGAAACTTCTTTAAATATCAACAAGTTAGGTGTAATGAATAGTTATGAAATAGATTTATATAGAACAATATTTGGTTTTCAAGAAAAAATTGATTTTGTTGAAATAAAAGAATCAAATGAAAAGAAAAAAGAAAAAAAAGAAGAAAAAATTATCGAATATGAACCAAATACTTTAAATTTAACTTTTAAAGAAACCAGCAATAATGATATTTTAACAATCAATAATTATATCAAAAATGAAAAAGGTACTTTAAAAAATGAATATACAGGAAAATTTAAAGGATATAATTTAGTTTATATTACAGCTGAATCATTTAGCCAAATAGGAATTAATAAAGAATTAACACCAACACTTTATAAATTAACTCATACAGGATTTATATTTGATAATTATTATACACCAAATGCATTATCAACAATTGGAGGAGAATTTCAATCTCTTCTTGGGTTATATCCAGATAATGATATCTTAAATATTTGGAGAAGTGGCAATAATTATTTTCCTTTTGGACTTGCTAATGTATTTAAAAACTTAGGATACAATACTTATGCATATCACAATAATTTATATAATTTTCAAGATAGACATAAATATTTAAAAAGTCAAGGTTTTGACAATTATTTAGGATGTTATAATGGTTTAGAAAAAAGAATAAATTGTAAAACATGGCCTGAAAGTGATATTGAAATGATAGAAAAAACCATTCCAGATTATATAAATAATGATACCCCTTTTTTGGCCTATTATATGACTGTTTCAGGTCATTTTGAATATTCATTTAACGATAATTATATTGCTTATAAAAATAGAAATTATGTAAAAGATTTAAATTTAAATGAATCAGCTAAATCATATGTTGCAACTCAAATTGAACTTGATAGATCCCTTGAAAAATTAATTTCTGAACTAGAAACTGCTAACAAGCTTGATAATACAGTAATCGTATTACTTGCTGATCATTATCCTTATGAATTAAATTTAAATTCTATTAATAGTTTATCAAGTTATGAAAGAGATGAAATTGTTGAAGTTAATCATAATTCTCTAATTTTATGGAATAATAAAATGGATACTATAAATATTGATAAACCATGTATGTCATCAGATGTTCTTCCTACAGTATATAATTTATTTGGAATAGATTATGATTCAAGACTTTTTACAGGACAAGATATTTTATCTGACTCTTTAGGAATAGCTATTATGAGGAATCGAAGTTTTGTAACTAGTAAAGGAACTTATTTTTCAAATAATAACTATTTTACGGGAAGTGAAGACGCAGAATACATAAAAAATATAAATCAGTTAGTAAATAACAGATTAACTATCAGTAAATTAATTTTAAAAACTAATTACTATAATTATTTATTTAATTAAAAAGTTACTCCATTTGGAATAACTTTTTTTATAAATTATTTTTTATTTCTTCTATTAAATCTAAAAATTCTGATTTTATTTCTTCAAGTCTTTCTTCCGTTTTAGCTTCAAATCTTGTTGTAATATTTGGTCCTGTATTAGATGCTCGAACAAGTGCTGTTCCATCATTAAATAATACTTTTACCCCATCAACAAGTAAAATATTATAATTCTTATTTTCTGAATATTTTTTTACTTTATCAATTACTTGAAATTTTATCTCATCTGGTGTTGCTATTTTTATTTCTGGAGTACTTAAATAAATAGATATTCCAGAAAGTAATTCTTCAATAGTTTTGCCCTCATTTGTTAATATTTCAATAAGTCTAAGTCCAGCATATATACCATCATCATATCCTGGAAATTTATCCCTAAAGAATACGTGTCCTGATAATTCACCAGAGAATGGATAATTTCCTTCTACACTTTCAGCTTTTGTATAAGAGTTTCCGGTTCTAAAGAATTTATTTTCAACCCCAAGTTTATCAAGTTCTTCTTTTAAAGCAAGAGAACATTTAACATCATAGAAAGTTTTTTTATCCACATTTTTGTGGATTAAATCTCTCCATATTATAATCATATATTTATCAATACTTAAAAATTCGCCTGTTCCTGTTATAACTCCTACTCTATCTCCATCTCCATCAAATGCTATTCCAACATCAGCATTTGTTTCTTTTATTTTTTCTTTTAATAAAGTTAAATTTTCTTCAACAGCAGGATCTGGATGATGATTCGGGAATGTTGAATCTGATGTATTAAAAAGTGGTACTAAATCTATTTTATCTTTAAATGTATTAAATATATCATCTGCAACAATTGCTGTAGTTCCATTACCACAATCATATACGACTTTTATTCTATGATTTCCTAAATTAATATTCTTTGTAATCATTTTAATGTAATCCTCTCGAATATTAACATCACGAACACTTCCCATATCTCCATTTTCAAAATCATTATTCATAATCATTTCATATAGTTCTAAAGAACTCTTTCCATAAGCATTATGAATACCATTATAAGAAAATTTAAATCCATTATCATCTTTAGGATTATGACTTGCAGTAATCATTATTCCACATTTTATATTTAATAAATCCCATCCATAATAATACATTGGTGTTGTAACTAACCCAAGTCTTACAACATTAACTCCACATTCTCTTATTCCTTTTACAACATTTTCTTCAATTATAGGTGATGAATACCTATTATCATATCCAACTAAAGTTTCAACTTTTCCAAGTCGCTTTAATTTACTTCCAAATGCTCTTCCTATTAAATAAGAAACATCTTCGTTTATATCTTTCCCCCATACTCCTCTTATATCATATTCACGAAACATATATTTATTTAATTCCATATCTTCCTCCTATGACTTAATTATATAATTTAAAAATAAATTAATCAACAAAAAAGAATTAGATTTACCTAATTCTCTACTTTATATGCTTTTAATATATTATATCCATTATCAGTTTTCTTTAATACTATTTCACGATTACCAATCATATTACATCCAACTTTTTCTTCTACTGCTATGCATTCTTTTAAAGTGTAATTTACGACAATATTGTTATCATTATTTAATGATATTTTGTTTAATTCTGAATTTTTATTATTATACCCATCATAAGATTTTACTCTAATATATATTTTACCATTTTCAATTGACATATTTGCATATCCTTTATATGTTTCATTTATCACATTTACATCAATTTTATCTATCTCAACTCCAAAGTAATCATTTAACATTTCTTTAGCAGATGAAAGATTATATATATATTCATTACTATAATACTCTCCATATTTACTTATACTATCTTCTCCTAGAATTTTAGAATCTATCATTATTTCTTCTCCTTGACTTATTAAATATTCATAAAGAATTTGTCCATATTCTTTAGACGTTGCAGTATTATAATCAAAATCCATCTCTTTTAAAATATATTCCCATTCAACTAATTGATGACTACTTAACCATTTCTTTACATCTTCTTCATCTAATGTAACTTTTTCTTCTTTTTTATTTGTATCAACAACTCCATGTTGAATAGGTACATTTGTTCTTTCAATACCTTTTAATACAACAAATTTTCTATATAGATATAATCCTCCAAATGCTAATAGTAATACTACTAATATGACTGATAATATAATTATTATTTTTTTATATTTATTATTATTTTCCATACAATCTCCTTCTTATTCTAATATTAAATTTTCTATACTTATATCTTCTTTTGTTATAGTTTTAAGAACCTTTAATTGTTTTTTATCTTTAACACGACTTGCATGTTTTACAATAGTTTTTTCATAAATATTTCTTATAAATCTTGCATTACCAAAGTTTTTCATATTTCTATATTTACTGATTATTTCTTTTAAATAATTTAATGCATCAGTTTCTACAATAAATCCTGCTTTACTTGAAAATGTTTTAAATATTTCTATAAGTTCTTCTGTTGTATAATCAGGAAAATTTAATGTATAACCAATACGAGATACTATTCCAGAATTTGAATCTAAGAAGTCTTGCATTTCTTTCGTGTATCCTGCAAATATTACAACAAGTTTTTCTCGATAGTTTTCCATTGCTTGAATTAAAGTAGCAATTGCTTCTGCATTATAGGAATTATCGTTTTTAGCTGCTAATGCATATGCTTCATCAATAAATAATACTCCATTCAAACTTTTTTCTATTACTAAACTAGTTTTAGGAGCAGTTTGTCCAACGTATTCAGCAACTAAATCTTTTACACCTACTTCTACTAATTTATTTTCCTTTATGATTCCTAAATTATAAAGTATTCCAGAAATAAGTCTTGCAATAGTAGTTTTACCAGTTCCAGGATTACCTAAGAAAACCATATGTAAATTAATATCCTTTATATTTAATTTTCCTTCTGTTTTTTCTTTTAAAGTTAAAACATCAACTAGTTCATGTAAAACTTTTTTAATATCATTAAGTCCTACTAATTCATCGAGTTCATTAAATATTTCATCAATTGTTTTTTCATCTTTAACTTGAGGTAATTCTTTATGAAATGAAATATAGTTAACTAAATCTTTTATATAATTATTATAGTCAATTCCTTTTGAATAAGTTTTTTCTATATATTCAAAAACTTTTATTTTTAAATCATCATCTATATTTAAATCATTTAATACTTTATTATAAATATCATTTATATCTGGTGATATAGTTTTTATATGAAAATCAAAATAATTATTTTTTATATTTTCATATCCTAAAAAGAAATTAGTTAATTCAATATTATTTCCAAATATTAACACCATATTCTTTTTATTTTCTTTTAAGAAACTTTCTAAATTGTAAAAGAATCTTTGTTCATCTTTTGTATCGATTAGTTTAATTCCTACTAAATCTTGAAATACAAGAAAACTATCTTCAAATTTATAATCGTTTCTATAACGATAAAATGAATATACTTCCATAGATTTATTATCTAAATAATTATATTTTAATGCAGCTTGACATAAAATATCTGAGATTTCTTTATCTTCAGCTCCAGTTGATTCAATTGTTATTCTAAAAGGAATATAATTTTTTTCTATTCCTTCATGATATTTTCTCATGTATTCTATAATATTTTTAAATAAGTTTTTAGAAGTATCATCAAGATATAAATTATTTATTCTTTCTATTAAATTTGTCATTTCTTGTTGTTGTATATTTGTTTCTTTTAGTGTTTCTTCTTCTACTCCAAAAAAGTCGGTATAAATATCTTTAAAATAATCTTTATTCATATTACTTCTCTACATGTATTTCAAGAATTTTTTCTTTTAATTCTTTTTCAATATTTTCTAAAGTTCTTTCAGCCTCAAGTCGTTTAATTCTTCCGTTTTTATGAATTTCAAGTACTTTATCTAAGGTTTCAATTAAATCTTGATTAGTTTTTTGAAGAGTTTCAACATTAACAATTGCTTTTTCACTTTGCTCTGCTATTTCTATAGAACCTTGTTTTAGAGTTTCACTATTTTTTACTAACATATCATTAGTTAGTTTTGATACAGCTTGTTCATTTTTTAATGCACGTTTGGCATTATTAATTCCAAGCGATAAAACCATTTGATTTTTCCAAAGTGGAATCGTATTGGTAATACTACTTTGAATTTTCTCAACAAGTTCTGCTTCATTATTTTGTAGAAGTCTAATCTGTGGAGCCATTTGAATAGAAATTATTCTTGTTGTTTTTAAATCATAAATTTTCTTTTCAAAACGATTAATCATTTGTTCCATATCATTAACTTTTTGAATATCTAATTGTTCTCCACTTGCTTTAGCTTTTTCTTTTAATTCGGGTAAAGTTACTTCTCTTAGTTCCTTTAATTTTCTTTCTCCTGCAATAATATATAATGATATTTCTTTAAAGTATTCTAAGTTTTTTTCATACATAGTATCAAAAATATTAATATCCTTAAGCATTTGTAATTTATCTTTTTCAAGTCCATTTTCTATAGTATCAATATTTTTTTCTATTTTAGAATATTTTGCTACAATAAAGTCAAATTCTTTTTTAGCATTTGAAAATAACTTTCCTAAAAATCCTTTTTTCTCATTATTTGCAATATCAGCATCAAATGACTTTATTTGACTAACTAAAGATGCAAGTAATTCTCCAACTTCACCAGTATTTTTTGTTTTAACATCTTCTAAAATACTATCTGAAAACTTGGAAATTTTTTCTTGAGCTGGAAGACCATATTGTAATATTTCTGTTGAGTCTTCAATATTTATCTTTTTATTAAATTCATCAATTGCTTTCTTTTCTTCATCAGTAAGTAGTTCATAATTTAATGATTTTTCTATTCTTTCATCAGTTACTTTACCTACTTCTGCTATTTCTTTTACCCCTTCATCAACCTTTTTTTCTACTTTTAATTCTAAATTGTTCATATATTTCCTCCAATCATTTTTATTATACTATTATTTAGATTTTTTTTCATCATTATGATGATCTTTTAATAAATTGTTTAAATTATTAGACATCTGAGTAATATATATTTTATAAATATAATTACTTAATCTATTATCTAAAGTTATATTAAAATTTAATTTATCTAAAATCATATCTATTAATTGATCTTTTTCTAATACATTATATTGAGTAGTAAGTTCTTTAACATTTCTAAAAACAATATATAATTTTTGAAAGTATGATTTTAATTCTTGTGATTCTTGAAAATTAATTTCACCTGTTATTATTAATTCCTCAATTTTATCAATAATAACAGATTCTAAAGCATTATTATTAATTACATAATCAATTAAACTTTCTTTATACACAGATACTGAATTTGATATTTTTTGAGGATTAGATAGTCTATCATCTGCTACTTTAAATAATTCAACTTTAGTTTGATACGAAAGACAATCATCTGGTAAATTAAATATTTTTTGACTCATAAAACTTCTAGTTTTTTCCAAATCATTAACACTTGAAAAGAAATACTTACAAAAATCTTCTTCTCGATCCTTACCAGAAGACCAAGTTAAATCAGAAAAATATGTTTTACCATTAATTATATATTCTTGCATACTATGGTTAAAAGTACTTTTTGATTTGTCATTTTCTGCTTCAGCTGTACAAAGTATATCATAACAGGGAATCTTAAAATATCGAAGTGCTAATTTCATAAAACTCGTATAACCCTGACAAACAAATTCATCGAAAACTAAACCATTTATAAAGCTATTAGTTCCTCCTATTTTACCTAATACTATTCCATTTTCAGAATGTTTTAAAGATGAATGAGGGCCTTCTATTGCTCCATTATCGTAATTTTTATTTTTACCAATATATCTATATAATATAGCAATTTTTTTAAAATCATTATCATCTTTATTAATATACTTTTGTTCAAAATTTTTAATCCAATTATACATACTTGCGATTGTAATTGTACTATGCTCTATAGAATGCGTTTTACCAGCACCAATTGATTCACACCACATTACATTTTTTAAATTATTACAAAATATTTTTCTTTTTTCTTCATCTTTTAAAGTATTATACATTTTTATTAAATCGAAATAAATCAGTGAATCTAGTTTTAATTCACATTTAAATTCTTCATCACACAAACTATTAAATATTCGGTAAATAAAATTTTGATCAATTACTTGACTACCATAATATGCTATATCTTTAATATTATAATCATAATCTATTCCCATAATGTTTGGACAATTAATACATTCAATTGATTCAAGATTTGGAATATTCAAATTACTTTTTGATAATATATGTTCTCCTAAACTAACTCCTTCTAATTTCAAATATTTAATAGTTTTAGGAATTATTCTCACTCCATTTTTTACATTATAATTACTTAAACTCCAATATCCACTTCTACTGGAATAATTAAAATATCTACTAACATTTTTTATATTATATTTTTCTAAATCATAATTTTCTACAAAATCAATAAAATTAGGACTAGGATAAGCATTTGTAAAAACATATTTAATTTTATTATTATTTTTTATTAATTCATATAAATTATTATTATAACTTATCCTATTACTAAATTGTATTTCTGACAAATTTGTTTTATTTATTATTTCACTAATATATATAAGTTCAACATCATCATATATATCAATTTTTTTATTACTTAATGCTTCTTTTGGTATGTAAATTTCTTTTTTACCAAAGAAAGCTTTCTCTTTAATTCCGGTAATTTCTATATTATTTCTTTTTATTATTTTTTGTAAATATTGAAATTCACTTTCTGATATTTTTATATAATCATCCATAAAAATCCTATTTTAAATAATTTATTAATTCGTTATAAGTATCCATTTTTAAACTTGATACCGTACTAGTTATAGTTTTAGGAACACCTACTCCTATTCCTTCAACATCATAAGTTCCTCCAGTAAGTCCAGTTCTAAATCCATATCTTTCCCATGCAATTTGACCTATTTCTTTATCATTAAATGCTTCATATAATTTATTACCATTTTCAGTAAATGATGCAAAACAATGAGAATTCCAAATCGTTGGTGTTGGATAAAGAATACGTATATCATTTTTTACACTATTAAATGCATCAGGTGATGAATTAGCAAAATCAATCATACTCTTTTCGTAATCAACAATCATTGCTTCTCCACCCATTCCAGTTTTTAGATATCTTTCAAATAAATCTGCAGGAGTATTATTCATATATCCTGATTTAATATAAAATTCCTTTAATTTTGGTAAATTATTTTGGATATTTTCACTTGTTACTTGTCCTCCACTTAAAATAGAAAGTAAAAGTCCATAGTAAGTTGCACCAGGAGATGATGAAACTGGATCAGTTGATGCAATATTAATTGTTCCATATAAGTTAAGTCCTATATCAGTCCATTTTTTTCCTTCTAAAATATAGTTCATTAACTTATTCATATCAGTTATATAATATACTCCCTCAGATTCAGTTACTATTCCTTCTTTAATAAATGCATCAACAACACTTGCCCAACTGTAAATTACAATTGGAGTATTAAGAGTAAGTCCTCCATTTAAAACCGTATATCTATCCGCTTCTCCGGCTTCTTTATTTGGATATAGTTTGTAATAATCATAAAATCTTTGATCTGAAGTAAACAAAGCATCATATTTAGATACACCCTCACTTTGAACACTAAAAGACTCCCCATTATTAATTCGATTAATAATATTTTGATTTCCAAGTCCAACACTTTCTCTTATTAATGGTTTTACTATTGTTTTTCCATTACTCCATGTATCAAATACTACGTTTAAATGATATTTTTTCTTTAAGATTTTTTGGACATCAGAGTCTGCTAAAAAATCTTCTTTTCCACCACCTGTTGCAACATATACAGTTGTTAAATTTCCAAATATTTTTGAATTATTATTATCCATTAATACCTTTATTCCTACAATAACAAGAATTAATACAATAAAAATTATAATTCCAAATATTGTTTTTTTATTCATCATCTGCACTTCCTTTCATAATAGAGTCTTCAGTTATTCCATCTGCTTTTAACATCATTTCATATACTTTTAATTCAGCTTCACTATCCATAATATCTTTTTGATATAAATTTGATAATATCATTTTAAAAGCTTTATTGGTTTCTCCAATCATCTTATTAGCTTTATCTAAAAAACTTTTTCCTTCTTTTGATATCAATCTTTGATTTTCTATTTCATCATACTCATTTACTATATTTATTAAAACTGGTAAATAATAATCAAAGAAATTATTTAATCTTTTTTCTTTTTTAGGTTCTTTTTCAACAACCTTTAATATTTTATCTACACTACTAGATATTTCTTTTAAATTATCTTTAGTATTTTGATTTTCAACTTTTGGAATTAAATTTTCTATTTCTTTATTCTCTTTTTTAGCTTTTTCTATTTTTTTATACAAACTAATATTTGTAGTTTTAAGAGTCTCCTTTGGTTTTATTCCACTCATAACCAACTCTCCAGCAGCAAATGCTGCTCCACCTATTACTAAAGATGGAAATAGTGCTACACCTATTCCAAGATATGGAATTGCAAAGAAAGCACCACCAATAATTGCTGATATACTATCTTTATTTTTCATTAATTGTAACTCCTAACTTCGGTGAAGGCTTTTTTTAAACCACTTTTTCCATCAAATATTTTAGCATTAGTTAAATTAACAATACTTCTTAGTTCATATTCGTTCGAATCTCCAAACGTAATTGCATAAATTGGAATATTTAATTTATGATTTTGATAATACTTTTTTAAACTATTAAATGTTCCATGATTTGATTCTCCATCAGTCATTAATATAACTGTTTTTGTATAAGCATCGTTTGATTCTTTTTCAAGGATTTCTAAGGCTTTAATACTTGAATCATATATATTTGTTCCACCTGATGCAACTAAACTGTTAATATCTTTAATAACATCAATCGTTTCATTTCCGTGTCTTGTTTCATATACCTGTTTTACATCACTATTAAAAGTAATAATGCTAATTTTATCATCTTTTGAAAATTGTAAATTATCAATTGACGCTGTTTCATAATTTAAAATATATGACATAGCATCCTTAAGTTCACTAATTCCACTTCCTTGCATACTACCAGATACATCTAAACAAAATACTACATGTGTTGGTTTTCTTAATTCTTCGATATAAATAGCAATTGCTTTACTTATAACTTTTTTACTAGGATATTTCATATCTTTTAAATACTTAGTAGTATCAATTCCCCAACTAGGATTAAATACTTTTTTATTAGCATCTTTATTAATTCCACCATACCAAGAACGATATCCCATATTTTCCATTTTGGTTTTTACTTCATCACTTCTTAAATAATCTTGAAGTTTTAAAAATTTCTTTTTATTTTCTTCATCTTTTAAATCATTATTTATATATGCAAATGGCATATCATTAATTGCAACTCCATCAATTGGATAAATTAAATATAATGATTCCCTCTTTTTACTTTCTAACTCTTGATTTAATTCAATTAAACTACTTTCGTAACTAATTAAAGCATCATAGTCTCCATTTAAAAACATTTCTTTTAAATATTCTTCATCACCAGATACTCTCTCAACTCCTTGAAAGAAATTTTTAAGATTTGTTTTTAAATTTGCATCGTTTAACATTTCTTCAGTTAAAACTTCAGGACTTCCTGCTAAATTATTCAAAAAATTTAAATAGGTTGTTGCACCTGTATTTGTTTTGGTAACTGATGACATTATATACTTAAGTTTTCCACTTTGAATTGCATTTAATAAATCTTTATTATAGATATCTCGTCCAATTAATCCAAGTTCTTGGGCTTTACTTTTCTTAATTCCCATAACAACAGGATTCATCACAATCGATTTACTATCACTTGCAAGATTGGTATTATCAAGTTGATAAAGCCACAAAGAATTAGATAACCAAACCGCATCATAATTTTTACTAGAATCATTTAAAATCTTTACAATTTCTAAATCTCCATAATAATCAATTTCTAAATCAATCTTATTTTTCTTAGCAAATTTTTTTAAATCACTATTCATCATCCTTGTGCTAGTAGATGCTAAGATATGAAAAGTATCTCTTGTAAAAATAGACTCTCCATCTTTAAAAGATGTTACTTTACTCCAAAAAAACACTAAAAACACAATGACTACTACAAACCAAAACCATCCTTTTGATTTTTTTTTCAAATTATCACCTTCTATTCACTTATACTATATCATAAAAAAAGAAAGAATACAATTTAAAATCTTATTCTTCTCGTCTATTTATTCCAATCAAAATAACCTCATCACTTAAATATTTTATTCTTTCCATAATCCTTCTTGCTTTTATCTTATCACTACTAGAATTTGTTATTTGTAAATGATTTTCTAACTCATGTAAATTTAAATTAGATGTAAAAAATGTTGGCAATTTACTATCCATCCTAAATTGTAATATACTCCCAAGTATTTCATCTCTGGCCCAGGAAGTTAAATTTTCAGCACCTATATCATCTAAACATAGTAAAGGAACATTTTTAACTTCATCAAATAAGTCTCCATAAACTCCAGTTGAAAAATTTGATTTTAATTTTCTTAAAAATTCTGGAAAATAAATAATAGCACTTTGTTTATTATATTTAGCAAGTTCATTAAATAAAGCCCCAATTAAATAACTTTTTCCAGACCCAAAGCTACCACTTAAATAAATTCCTTTTTCATATACTCCCGTTTTATAAGAATTATAAAATGAGAGTATCTTTTTTATAACATCTATTCTAGTATCATCATCCTTATAAATATTTTTTAAACTTGCTCCTTTTAAAGCTGCAGGTATTTCGTATAAATATACATTTTCTAAGTATTTATTCTTATTATCCATTTCTATCTTTCGATTACATTCAATATAAGAAAAAGTTAATGAATTATTTAATACTTTTGGAGTATAACAAAATCCTTTCATTTTATTTTTGCAAGTTAGTAAAGATTTACAATTTTTACAATTTTTATATTCGTCTGCTGAAACTGAAAGCTTTGATGTATATTTCATCAATACATCACTTGGTAAATTTATAGTACTTATTACTTCTTTAAATTCAGGATTATCCAAATTCTTTTTAAAATTTACTTTTAATAAATTATTGTCTTGTTTTTTTATTGCTAATTTTTCCATTGTTCACCTCAATAAATAGTATGTTTATATTCATTTAATAATTTTTTACAATCCAAGTTTTCAACTTTTTCTACTTTAATAACATCTTTTTGTTTTTTTTCTAAATAATTATAAATTAAATCATCTCGAAATCCTATTTGAGCAACTTCTTTTCGATTTGTCCCATAGTATACTTCCTTTATATTAGACCAAATAATTGCACTTAAGCACATTGGACATGGTTCACTTGTTGTATATACAACGCATCCAGTTAAATCATAAGTATTAAGAGTACGACATGCATCTCTAATAGCAACAACTTCGGCATGGGCTGTTGGATCATTATTAATTAATACTTGATTATTTCCAAGTCCAACTATTCTTCCTAATTTATCTACAACTACTGCTCCAAATGGTCCACCTTCTTTATTATTTATTCCATTTCTTGCTAATTTAACTGCTTCATTAAAATAACCATCCATATTATCAACCTCATATTAAATATAACATTTATAAGCATTAAAGTAAATAAAAATTATCCACAATTATGTGGATAAAATTATATTTTTATATTAATCTTCATAATTTAAATTTTCAAGTTCTGGTAGAACAAATTTTCCATCTTTTCTTACTAATACATCATCAAGATAAATTTCCCCTCCACCATATTCCTCTCTTTGAATTAAAACCATATCAAAATGAACTTTAGATTTATTTCCATTGTCGCATTCATCATATGAAGATCCTGGTGTAAAATGAATACTACCGGCTATTTTTTCATCAAATAATATATCTCCCATAGGATTCATAATTTTAGGATTCAATCCAAATGAAAATTCTCCAACATATTTACTTCCTTCATCAGTATCAAATAATTCTTTTAATTTTTCTTCATCATTTGATGCATGACATTCTACGATTTTTCCATCTTTAAAAGTTAAACTAACATCATGGTATACATATCCATTATAAGGACTTGGTGTATTATAAGTAATTGTTCCATTAACAGAATCACGAACTGGTGCTGTAAATACTTCTCCATCTGGAATATTAGCTTCTCCAGCACAAATAATTGCAGGAAGCCCCTTTATACTAAAGGTAATATCAGTTCCAGGTGATACAATTCTTACTTTATCTGTTTTCTCCATTAATTCTTTTAAAGGGAGCATATCTTTATACATTTTATCATATGGGGCAGTCATAACATCAAGTGAAAAATTAAAGAATTCATCATAAGTCATTTTAGCTTTATATGCATCAACTAAACTTGGATAGTTTAATAATACCCAATGTCTCTTGTTTACTAAAATATCTTTGTAAGGTTGCATACTTTCCTTTAATTTATTATTTAAGTTTGTGTCAATATTTTTATCATAATAATCACTTAAATTTGAATGAATTTGAATAAAAGAATCATATTCTTCTACTTCAAATTTCATTATATTCTTTCTGTTTTCAATTAAAGCATTTGTAATATTTTCTTTAACTAAATTTTCAAGTTCTGGATTGGTATATTTTACAGTAGGAATTCCTTCAGCATTTAAAATATCTTTTACCAAATATTTAATAAATTCACTGGCATCATTGGTTTGATAAGTAATTAAAACTTTATCATTTTTCTTTACTTTAATACTGTGATTTATAATTATTGCACTTAATTTTTTTAATCTTTCCATTTTAACATTCCTCCATATATTACATAAAATACCTTAGAAAGGAGTATTTTATGTACACTAGTTATAATATATCACAAAATAGAATAAATTATCCAAGAAATTTTCATAGAGGACCAAATTTTAATCCCAATATGACTCATATAAATAGACCTTCCAACCCTGCTTTTAATGATGGTGATAGATTTTTTGGAGGAGGATTTCTAGGTCCATTTTTATTAGGTGGAGTTGGTGGATATCTACTTGGAAGACCCAATTATAATTACAATGGTCCTATTCCCGTATTTTTCCCAAATGGAGCACCTTATCAACCATATCCAGTTCCATATTACACCAATAATTACTATTATTAAAAGACGTCTTAAGGCGTCTTTTTCTTTATTTTATAATTTTTTGTTTCTTCTATTCCAATTTGTCTTTCATATTGAATCTTTTGTAAAATAGTTTGAAAATAAAATATATCCCAATTAATAATTACTCTTTGTCTATCATCTTTATCATCTTGAAAATACTCTATGTATCCTTTTTCAAGATATGCTGGGATTACAATTCCACCATGATCCTTAAAATCACGTCTTACACGACCACTATCATCAATTAAATAACACTTAGGTAAATATTTTGTAGAAAGTCCAAGTTGTGAAATTAATGGTTCAGTTTTACTAGTTATTTTTCTATCTTTTCCATTTGGTTCATATCTTTCTTTAAAAACTGGTAACATTAAAATTCCATCTAATAAAGATTCACCGTTAGTATCCATAGAATATTCATAATATTTTTGAACCTTTAAAGCTGCTTCTCTTTCAGGATTATAATGTGATAAATAAAAAACAAAAGTATTATCATCATGATTTTTTAAAAAATAATTTAAAAAATTAATTCCATTTTCATATAAATTTTCTTTTCTATGAATTAATGTATAGTCAATTGCACCAAGATATGGTCCATAATCTTCTAATATCTGATTTCTTAAATCCCAAAACGTCTTCTTAAAATCTTTATTATCAATTTGATCTCCAAAGAATGGATGTGATTCCTCATATAATCTTCGATATTTTTCAGAAGCTTTAAAATTTATTTTTTCAATTTGTTCTTCAGTTGCAGCTCTTGATTTATTAAAAGTATCATCAATGTCAAAAAGAAATATTTTAAAATCAAATCCCTTATCTATACATCTTTTTATTCTTTTTCTTGCTAATTCTATCTTTTTTTGATTATAAATTGCCCATTCGTTCATTGTTTTCTCCATATAAATTCCCCCTAAATTTATCCCTTTTATGCGCACTACTCTAACAAGTGAGATGATTATATCATATTTGATTCATTTTGTCAAATTTTATCTAAACCTAAACCTGAAAAACGCCTAATTCTTTAAAAATTCATGAATTAAGTCTATCACTTTCACAATCTTTTCATCTATTAGCTCAGTTGCCTCAATTACCTTTAAATTCTTATGCTCTTTCCAAGCATCACCAGTTTTTTTATCAACATCAATTGCTTCATCAGGATCTTCAAATCTTGCTGTATTTGTACTTGTATTGTATTTATTTTTAATATCACTTGCAACTGTAACCATATGGATTACCAGATCATATTGATTTCCTAGATTTTCTTCACTTAAATTATTTTTTTCTAATAACTTTGTAAATAATTCTTGTCCAAGATATGCTTTACTATCTAAAATTCCTCTATCAGACAGGATAATACACTCACATTCCTTTGGTAATTTTGCAACAATATCTTTGTATCTCTTTTCTTTATAAAGCTGCAAATTTAATATTTCATTTTGAAAGTCAAAAACAGGAATAGCATTTTCACCAAATGGTCTAATTCCACCATTTATTAATTCAGTTGCACACTCGTTAAGAAGCAAAACATGATATCCAAGATTTTCTAAATCTTCTTTTACTTCTTTAATTGTCGTGGTTTTTCCCGCACAAGGACCACCCGTTAATACAATATTTGCTTTTAATACACCCATACTACATACTCCAATCCCTAAATCTATTAATATTATAATATGATTTACTTAATTGTCAAGAAATTTTTACAGGATGAATATGAATAAATACTTCCTCTATATCTTTAAATTTCTTTTTTATATTCTTTTCAGCATAATTAGCAATAGCATGACTTTTAAAGGTATTTAAATTTCCATCCACTTTTATTGTTAAAATAACGATATATTTATACCCAATCGAAAGAGAAGAAATTTCTTCTACTCCCAAAATATCATCAAGTTCCAAAACTAATTTAACTAATTCATCTTTTACAGATAAATTTAAAGATGAATTCATTAAGACATTAAAACTTTCTTTAAAAATTTTTACTCCTGTTATAAAAAAACAAACCGAGATAAAGATTCCAACTATTCCATCTACAAAATAAATATGAAACTTAGAAAAAATTACTGATATTAAAACTGATGTTGTTAAGATCATATCATTTCTATGATCTACCATATTAGATTTTAATAAAAGACTACTTTCTTTTTTAGATATATTTTTTGTATATAAAAATAAACCTAATTTTATTAAAATGGTAACAACTGATACAATAACCAAATACCACGAAAAAGTCACTTTATGACTTAAAATTAATGAAGAAAAAGAATCATACAACAACTTAATTGATATTACAAAGATAGAAATACTTATATACATAGAAAAAATATGTTCAGCTTTTTCATGACCAAAGTTATGGTCTTCATCCTTTTTATAACTTGCAATTTTATTTCCAATAAAAGTCATAAGGGATGCAAAAACATCGCTAATACTATTAAAACTATCCGCAATCATCGATTGACTTTTAAAAAAAAGTCCAGATATTAATTTAATTATAAATAAAAATAAATTAGCAAGAATTCCTATAATTCCTACTATCTTTAACTTTTCATACTTTTTCATAATTCTCCTAAAATATTATTTATCAAACTTTTCTCTTATAATTTCTGCATCAGGAATTTCATTTCTATTTTTTAAATTAGAATCTTTTTTATTACTATTTTTATATTCATTGTATATTTTATATAAGTAATAAATTCCTATTAAAATAAGAATTATTGGTAGTAAAGAAACAAATAAATTTACTACAATAAATATTATGATACTAATTACTACTAAATTTAATAATATTTTTAAAAATCTATCTATATTCATCAAACATTTCTCCTTTTAAAAAAGTATATCACATCTTTTATTATTTGACACGAATTTTAATTTCTTATGTCGAATTTTTTAAATGTAGTATTTTTTATCCACAAATTAGAACTAATAATTGACATTTAGATTTACTTTTTTATTATTTTTAATTTACATAATAATTTACAATTAGTTTTATACTTAAAAAACTATATATTAAAAGAAAATAAAGATCATTTTATAAACCTTTATTTCGACATTTTATTTGACATTTTTTAAATTTGTTTTTTGACTTTTATTTACAATTTTCCAAGTACTTTCAAAAAATCCTTAGGAATATCCATTTCAAACTCTAACTCTTCATTAGTAATTGGATGTTTAAAGCTTAAATAATATGCATAAAGATACATTCTTTTATAAATTCCTTTTAATCCATACTTTTTATCTCCTAAAATAGGATTTCCAATATCTTTCATATGAACTCGAATTTGATTCTTTTTTCCAGTTTTTATAGAAATATCTAACAATGTATATTTATTTGTTTCTAAAACTTTTCTATAAGTTGTAATCGCAAGAGTTCCTCCATTTTGATCTTTACTCGAATAAACAAAATTTGTTTTCGTTTCTTTTAGGTAAGATTTTATTGTATCTTTATCTTTTTTTAATTTTCCAACCACAATTGCCATATATTGTCTTTTTACTTGCTTCCAATTATCTTGTAATAGATTTTTTGTTTTTATATCTTTGGCAAAAACAATTAATCCACTTGTATCATAATCTAGTCTATGAATAATAAATACTTTATTTTTTTTATTTTTCTTTTTTAAATACATTGATACTTTATAATATAAAGTATTTTCTTTCTCTTTATCATTACCAATTGTAAGCAATTGATAAGGTTTATCTACAACAAGTAAGTTTTTGTCTTCATAAATTATCTTTAACTTATCATTCTTCATCTAACACCTTTTTTATAGCATGAATAACGGCAAGACGTCCATATTTATAAGTAAGTCCACCTTGAAGATATGCAATAAATGGTTTTCTAAGTGGTCCATCACAAGATATTTCAATACTACTTCCTTGTGTAAAACTACCACTTGCCATAATAATTTTATCTACATATCCTGGCATACAAGAAGGAATTGGTTTAATATAATTATCAATAGCACTATATTCTTGTATTCCTTCAACAAATTTAATTAATTTATTTCTATCGTTAAAAGTAATTGCTAAAACAATATCATTTCTCTTGTCTTTATACTTAGGATTAGTACATATTTTTAACTTTTCCAAAAGTAAACTTGCAAAAATATTTGTTTTAATACTACTAGCAACAACTGATGGAGCCATATAAAGACCTAAAAGGATTTGTTTATTCATATCTATACTTGGTCCTACTTCAGCACCCTGTCCTGGAACAGTTAATCTTTCTGCAACTAAATCAACTAATTCTTTACGTC
>ONSF01000076.1 GCA_900320425.1 uncultured Eubacteriales bacterium
ATGGAAAAAGTAGTATTTAATCATGATAGTATCTTCTTCCACTGTACAATAGGAACAGATAGAACAGGAACAATGGCTTACTTCTTAGAAGGACTTTTGGGAGTATCTGAAGAAGATCGATTAAGAGATTATGAAATGACTTACTTCTTTGGACTTACAAACCGTACAAGATTCCATGATACATCTAATTGGTCAAATACAGCTCCAAGATTCTATTCAATGTATAGATCTTATCCAACAAATGCTGATATCTATAATTACTATACATATGAATCTCATGTAGTTGATTCAAATAATCCAAATGATTTAACAGATGATGAATTATTAAGAAGATTTAGGTTAGAACTTATTCATTAAAATAAAAAAACTTGTTTAATTTTTTAAACAAGTTTTATTTATTATTTACAGTTCTTTTAACTTTAGTAAATTTGTTATCTTTACCAGTATCATCTTTAATAATTAGAGTATTTTTTTCAAAACGATATTCATACGTCTTTTCTTTGGTATCTCCTTTATATAAAATAGTAATTTTATCATCATTTATTTCATATGTACAATCAAGTCTTGCTACCAACATTTCATATGAACAAGTTTTATTATTATTAAATATATAATAGTACTCATTCTTGGTATCAATTGCTTTCCATTTACCTATAATACTTTTTTTACAACCCGTTGTTAAAAATAACAATAAAAAAATTAAAATTCCAAAATGATATCTTTTCATACTTCCTCCCTTGAACATTATATATTAAATATAAAAAAAAAACAAATGAAATGATTTAAATATATTATAATTAATGTCAAAATGGTAAGTACGTTTAAAATCATTACCATGTCTAGTGCTGTGGAAGAAAAAGTTATTAATATTTATAACGATCATTTTTATGATTCTGGAAGTGTTCACATAAATGGAACAAGAATTGGTTGTTGGAAAAGTAAAGGTCATGGAGATCAAACTTTTTTACAAGTATTAGAAAATTCTTGTAATCCTGGATTTGTAAAACTTGGTCAGTTACTTGGAAAAGATAGGTTATTTTCTTATTTTGATTTATTTGGATTCGGAGAAAAAACCGGAATTGATTTAAATGGAGAAGCCAAAGGAATAATATTTCCAATAGAAAAAGTAGGAGAACTTGAACTTGTTACAAGTGCCTTTGGACAAGGAATCAGTGTTACACCTATTCAACAAGTAACTGCCGTATCTTCAGTTGTTAATGGAGGAAAACTTTATAAACCATACATTGTAAAAAGTATTAATGAACCAGTTAATAATAGTATTATTGTTTCTAATAATCCAAAGTTTGTTCGTAATACAATAAGTAAAGAAACAAGTGATACAATGAGATATGCCCTTGAATCAGTTGTTGCAAGAGGAGGAGGAAGATATGCCTATATTGATGGATATAGAATTGGCGGAAAAACAGGGACTGCTCAAAAAGTAAAAGATGGGCACTATATGGAAAATAATTACATCATGTCTTTTATGTCGGTAGTTCCTGCAAATAATCCTAAAGCTATTTTATATGTTGCAATTGATAATCCTAAAAATACGGCTCTTCTTTCAAGTTATACGACCGCACCAGTTGCAAGACGAATTCTTCTTGATATTATAGATATTATGGATATTAAAAGACAAGAAGATGGAATTGAAAAAATACGATATTGGGATGATGAAATATATTACATTTTACCTAATACAATTGGAAAAACCAAAAAAGAAGCGGCAAAAGAACTATTTTACTATAATGTTGAATATTCGGGAGTCGGAGAGATGGTTGTTGATCAAAGTCCAAACCCTGGAACTTATCTTTCCGCAGGTTCTACGGTTAGAATTTTACTTGCAAATTAATTGCAAAAATAAAAAAACGTTTTATAATAGAAATATAGGAGTTTTTATGTTAGATATTTTTAAAGAAGGGTTTTATAATTTACGAAAAAATATAAAAAATTATAATTTTAAAGAAGAGGCTGCTAATTTATTAACTATATCAAGACTATTTTCTCCGATTTTTATAATTCCTTTTGTATATTTTAATAAAATGAAACTTTTTCTTATTACCATTATTATTTTTTCTTTAACAGATTTGTTTGATGGATATTTTGCTAGAAAATATAAATGTGTATCTTTATTTGGAAAATATTTAGATGCGTTTGTTGATAAGATATATGCTGCATCTTTATTGTTTCCAATTATCTTTTTTCCATGGATTTCAAGAATTAGTTTGCATTTAGTTATAATAATTATTTTGTTAGAATTATTGATATCTATTATCAACTTATATTCATTTTATAAAAAAAGAAATCCATATTCTACTATATATGGAAAAATAAAAACAACTTGTCTTTTTGTTTCATTAGGAGTAGTTTATTTAAGAAAGTTTATAATTTTATCCAATTTTTATTTAATAATATTTTTAATTTTTACAATTTTTTTTCAAATTCTTGCAATAATATCTTATTATATACAAATAAAAAAGATAAATTAAGAATTTATCCTTAAATTTATAAAATTGCTTCTTCCAACTAAATAATCAAGACTTATATTAAAGTATTTAGCATAGTTATATAAAAAAACTGTGAGTATTAAGGTGTTTCCATTTTCATAAGAACTAATGTTTGATTGTGAAGTATTTAAAATTTTAGCAATTTGTTTTTGAGTTAAACCATTTTTTATTCTTATTTCTTTTAATTTTGTTCCAATTTCCTTTTGATTTAGTTTATATTTTTTTGAAACAGGAATATTTATGTTTGTTAGTCCACATACGAAATCCATTGAAACACGAAAGGTATTACAAAAGTTGTTTAAATGTTTTAAAGGAATAATATGTTCTCCGGTTTCGAAATAATTATAACTTGATTTACTAATTTTTAATATTTTAGCCATTTCTCTTTGAGTTAGTTCATAGGACTCTCTTAACTTCTTTAAATTATAAAACATTTACTACCACCAAATAAATTTTCTCATTAAATTTGGTAAATTTTGGTATTTGTCCATACAATATGATAAAAACGCATATTTTTATTCTATATAGGAATAAATTAGTATAATTAAAAGAAAAATGTATAAGGAGAAATTTTGATTAATAAAATAATAAAAAAACTATATTAAAATGTAAAAAAAAACTTGCAAAATATGCGAAATGTGATATAGTATTTGTAGTTACCGATTCAAAGTTTTGGATTCCTCAAACCATTACTTCGATTTGGTGGATAGATAAAGGAGGAAAGTATGGCTTTAACTAAAGAAAAGAAAACTAGTATTGTAGAAAGTTTTAGAAGAGATGAACACGATACTGGATCTGTTGAAGTACAAGTTGCTATTTTAACAAACGAAATTAATGCTTTAACAGAACATTTAAAAGTTCATATTCACGATCATCATTCACGTCGTGGTTTACTTAAAAAAGTAGGACAAAGAAAAAGTTTACTAAATTATTTAGCAAAAAAAGATGTTACAAGATATCGTGAATTAATAAAAAAATTAGGATTAAGAAAATAAGCAAGACACTTTTTTGTAGTGTCTTTCTTTTTTAGAAAAGGAGAAGTTTAATGAAAAAAGTATTTGAAAAAGAATTTTATGGAAATAAAATTGTAGTAGAGTTCGGAGAACTTGCTAAACAAGCTAATGGGGCTGTCTTAGTTCGTTTTAATGATACAGTTGTATTATCAACGGTATGTTATTCAAATGATGCTAATCTCTTAAGTGATTTTTTTCCACTTATGGTAGTATATCAAGAAAAATTATATTCGGTTGGTAAAATTCCTGGAGGCTTTATTAAAAGAGAAGGAAGACCAACAGAAGCTGCAACACTTGCTGCTCGTGTTGTAGATAGGACGATGAGACCATTATTCCCAGAAGACTTTCGAAATGAAGTACAAGTTGTTAATACAGTAATGTCAGTTGATCCTAATTCACCACCTGAAATGACTGCTATGTTTGCATCAAGTCTTGCTACTTGTATTTCTGAAGTTCCTTTTGATGGACCAATTGCTGGAGTTAAGGTAGGACGAGTAGATGGAAAATTTATTATTAATCCAACTCTAGAAGAAGCTGAAAAGAGTGATTTAGATTTAACTGTTGCAGGAACCAAAGAAGCAATCAATATGGTAGAAGCCGGAAGTAAAGAAGTAAGTGAAGATGATATGTTAGAAGCACTTATGTTTGGTCATAATGCTATAAAAGAATTATGTGAATTTGAAGAAAGTATAATTTCTGAAATAGGAAAAGAAAAAATAGATTATCCTCGTTTAGAAATTAGCGATGAATTAAGAAGTGAAGTAGATAATCTTGTTAGAAATGACTTAGATAAAGCACTTCGTATTATGGATAAACTTGAAAAATATGCGGCAATTGATAAAGTAAAAGAAGATTTAGTAGAAAAATATAAATCAGAAAATGCTGATTTATCAGAAGATGAATTAAGAGAGTTACTTGTAAAAGTACAAAGAATATTTGCAGATATTGAATATGATTTATTCCGTAATATTACAGTACTTGAACATACTAGAAGTGATGGACGAAAGATGGATGAAATTAGACCAATTTCAACAGATATTGATCTACTTCCAAGAACTCATGGATCAGCATTATTTACAAGAGGTCAAACTCAAAGTTTATCAGTTACTACTTTAGGAGCATTAGGTGAACATCAAATTTTAGATGGTTTAGATATTGAAACTGAAAAAAGATTTATGCTACATTATAATTTTCCAGCATTTTCGGTTGGAGAAACGGGAAGATACGGAAGCCCTGGACGTCGTGAAATTGGACATGGTGCACTAGGAGAACGTGCTCTTCTTCAAGTAATTCCATCAGAAGAAGAATTTCCTTATACGATTCGTGTAGTATCTGAAATTTTAGAAAGTAATGGTTCTTCAAGTCAAGCATCAATTTGTGCAGGATGTATGAGTTTAATGGCAGCTGGAGTTCCTATTAAAGCACCAGTTGCAGGAATTGCTATGGGACTTATTACAGCAGGAGATGATTATACAATTTTAACTGATATTCAAGGAATGGAAGATCATCTTGGGGACATGGATTTTAAAGTTGCTGGAACACGTGATGGAATAGTTGCTCTTCAAATGGATATAAAAATTAAAGGTGTAACAAAAGAAATATTAGAAAAAGCTTTAGCTCAAGCAAAAAAAGCTCGTATGGAAATATTAGATAAAATAGAAGAAACAATTAAAGAACCAAGAAAAGAAGTTTCAAAATATGCTCCAAAGACCTTGACTTTTATGATAAATCCAAATAAAATTAAGGATGTTATCGGAAAAGGTGGAGAGATGATTACTAAAATTATTCTTGAAGCAAGTAATGTTACAGCTGTTACTGATATGAATGCTGTTAAAGTAGATTTAGAGGATGATGGAAGAGTAATTATTTACCATACAGATAAAGATATTATTGAAAAAACACGTAAGATGATTGAAGAAGTAATTCGTGAAGCAGAAGTTGGAAAGATTTATAATGCAAAAGTTGTAAAAATAGAAGACTTTGGATGCTTTGTTCAAATTTGGCCAGGATGTGAAGGACTTGTTCATATAAGTGCACTTGCACGTGAACATGTAAAAAAGACAGAAGATGTTGTTCATCTTGGAGATGAAATCTTAGTTAAATGCTTAGGTTATGATAAAAAAGGACGTTTAAATTTTTCAAGACGTGATGCCTTAGAACCTAGTAAAGAAATAAAAGAAAATGAAGAAAAATAATTTTCTTCTTTCTGCTGAAATAGCTCAGTTGGTAGAGCAATCCTCTCGTAAGGGATAGGTCGAGGGTTCGAGTCCCCCTTTCAGCACCATAATGAAATATCGTTGCACTAGTGCGATTTAATTAATAAATAATTTAGATATTTGAACTTTGTCATATATCATAGAGTGTTAGGACTTTTGACATAATAAAAAGTCCTTTCTTAAAAAGACTAAAAAATCATTATGAATTTATCATATTCTATTCACTTAGGAAGTGATAAAAATAAAAAAATTTCATCTATAAAATCAGCAAATAATTCATTATCTAAAACAACATCTTATTCTAATAATGGTATTCAAAATACAGCAAAATTATCAAAAGTTGGTAATCATAATTTAAGGTTATATGAAAATAATAATGAAAAAATTATTACTATTGTTGGAACAAATAACATTGTAGAAGATACTAAAAAAGTTTATTTAAATGAATTTGAAAAATCGAGAATTGAATATAATAATAAGCAAACAAGAAGTGATAGATTAATAGAAAATTACTTTGAAAGTGTTTCAAAAAATGAGAAAAGAGATTTAGCATGTGAGATTATTATTGAACTTGGAGATATGAATTTTTGGAGTAATAAAGACGATAATTTTAAAAATAAAATGATAGATGTTTATAAAGAACAAGTTAGAGATTTAGAAAAAATTATTCCAGAGTTTAAAGTAGCAAATGCAACAATTCACTTGGATGAAAAATCTCCTCATATGCATATTGTTGGTGTTCCTGTTAAAGATGGTTATAAAAATGGTATGACAAAACAAGTTGGTAAATCTCAAATATTTACAAAAGATTCTTTAAGAAATATTCAAGATAAAATGCGAATTAAATGTATTGAATCTTTTAATAAAATTTATGAACTTAATTATTCCTTAAAAGAAAAGCAATTAGGAAGAAATATAGATTTTAGTGTTTTTGAAATGAAAAACTATAATGAATTTCAAAAAGAATTTCAAAGTAAACAAGAAAAACTTGAAATGATTAATCAATTATTAGATAGTTCATCTCTTTCATCTAAAAAAACAGAACTAGAAATAAATAGCATTTTATTTCATCATATTGATGATAATAATTTTAAAATATCACGAGAACAAGTTCAATTATTATTTAATTACGTAAAAGAAAATAAAAAGTTAAATAAATCTTTAAATGAAATTAGAACTTTAATGCCAATGATGAACAATTATAAAAATATTATAGAAAGATTTTATGAAGCACTTTCTATATTTAATAAAGCATTTAAGGATATAGATTTAATTAGTGCAAGTAAAACTTCAACTATTAATAGTGTTTCTAAAACTGTAGAAGTAGTTTTTGAAGCAGTTAATTCTTGGATTAAATTAATTACTCTTTTAACAACAAAAGTCTTATTACATAATGATTATACTTATAAAAAAATAGTAGAAGATTTACATAAATTTAATGTATTAAATGATAAAGATTTTAATCATATTTTTAGTGGTAATTCTTTAAATTATAATTTAAAAAATAATGAAAAAGAAAGAACTAGATAAATTAAAATTACCTAGTTCTTTAAAATTTTTAAACTATATTATTTCCATATCTATTTGGTTCAACTGATTTCATTAGAAGAAACACAAAAAAAGCTACTAAAGATATCATAGCAATAGGCATAAGAATATCAAGTACTGGATAACCATAACGACCAAAAGAAATATTTAAACCATTTGCAAAGTCTTCACTTAAAAGTTTTTCTAAATCCACCTTTGCTGTTTTTTCAATTATGTTAAATATTACTAATGGGAGAAACAATAAAAAATACCACCAACCTTTATTTGCATCATGTAGTCTTCTAACTGTCATTGCAAGTAAAGGAATAAAAACAATAAGATTGTATAAAGCAGTTAATTTATCATTAATTAAACCTAATACAATTGAAATTATAAAATCTGCCAATATAACTAACCAAAAGTCTTTTCTATTCGTCCTATCCTTAAAATTTAGTCCATTTTTCCACATTCTTTTATAAGAATCTATCATACATAACTCCTTTCATTATAAATATATCATAACAGTAATTTTAAGTAAAGAAAAAAATTTTTAAATTTTTAAGAAAACATTCAAAATTTGTTAATAAAACTTTAATTATTCATATTTATTTAAGTTTTAACCTTAATTAATGATATAATATTATATATAAATGAAGTGAATTTGTTATGATAATTTCAAAATTAAAAATTAAAAACTATAAAAGTATTCAAGATATGACATTAGAATTTGTTAAAGGGAAAAATATTATAGTTGGGCAAAACAATTGTGGAAAAAGCAATATTATTTCTGCTATAAATCTTGTTATAGGTGAAAAATACCCACCAAAAAGATTTGAAGATAACTTTTATTATAACAATTCTAATAATTTTACTATTGCCTTAGAATTAGATAGTTGTAATGAATTTGATATTTCATACATGAAAAATTATAATAAAAAAACGGGACTTTATTGTCTTGAACTAAATTCATCTTATTTAACATATAGTCCAGATGATTTAGATGAACTGGGTTATGCAAATAATGTAATTTGGAAATCTAGTAATGAAGTAATAAATATTATAAAAGAGGCAAAATATGTTTATATTACTTTATTTAGTAAAAAAAATGAGGACACTGTTTATACTTTATCTATGGATATAGGTGACGGACATTTATATAAATTCAAGTATTTTTCTCAAGAATTATTATCTTCTTTTATAACGTCTGCAATTATACCCTCTGAGCGAAATTTAAAAAGTGAATTAGTTGTTAATAATTATTCTTGGTATGGCAAATTAATAAAAAATGTGTGGCAAAATATGAATGAAAAAGATTTTGAGCAATTATACTTACATAATAAAAATCTTTCTATAGTAACAAATTCTATTTTTGAAGGACTAACTAATGAATTAGGTAATTCTGTCAAAGATGCTATTCCATATAATAAATTAGAATTCAAATTAATTCAAGATACGAAAACAGATTACTATAAAGGAATTAAAATATTATTAGATGATGGATACTATAGTTTACTAGATGATAAAGGTTCTGGAATAAAAAGTTTAATTATAATTGAATTGTTTAAGTTATATTGTAAGAGATATCACAAATATTCTTCTTGTCTTATTGTAGAAGAACCAGAAGTATTTTTACATCCACAAGCTAGAAGTGTCTTATCAAAAAAAATAGATCAATTTCTAGATGGAAATAATAATCAGACAATTATAACAACCCATTCTGAACAATTTTTATCTAACTTTGATATTAAACAATTAACTTTTATTACAAAGAAAAATAATAAAAGTGAAAAATACAAAATTTTGGAAAAAGATTTTAATGAAAAAGATTTTCAAAAAATTAATATAATTACTAAAACAGAAAATGCGGAAATGTTTTTTGCTGATACAGTAATTCTAGTTGAGGGTGGAGAAAAATACATTTTAAAAGAACTATTTAAAATCTATAAAGATGATTTATTTTTAGACTATAATAATGTTTCAGTTATAAAAATTGGAGGCAAAAGTTATTTTAATATTTACAAGAAAATGCTAGAAAAATTAGGTAAAAAAGTATATATAATTGCAGACTATGACAATTTTAAAAATGAAGTTAATGACTTTTTACCAAATAAATTGCAAAATATGCTTAATGAACTAAAAGGAAGAACTACTGGCCTAAAAAAATATAGCGAATTAACTGGACAAGATAAAATGGATATAGATATTTTATTTGAATATTTAAAACAAAATCAAATTTATATATTGCATAATGGAGAATTAGAAGATTATTATAATAAACAAAAAATTGAAAGTATAAAAAATGATAATAATATTAGTGGTAAAGAGGTAGTAGCACATTTTATATCAACTATTCTAAATAAAAATAATATCAATGAACTATTAAATATTGATAATGATTTTAAGGAATATGTTCAATTAATAATAAATGATTTATTAAAAAATCAAGTAATTGATGATTCTAATGATAGTGACAATTTTGAAAATTTAAAATGACTTGAAAAAAATATCGAAAACTGATATAATTTATTTAGTTGATTTAGTCAAATTTCTTTTATAGTAATTTCGCAAACTACTATCTTAATTGCACCATAAGTTGATTATTAGAACCGTAACTGGTTCAATTGCATAAACTCTTTTTCTACATTGAAGAAGAGTTTTCTAATGCTTAAAAAAGGAGGATTAGATAATGAAAATAAATAAGAAAAAACTAGAGTTTCCAAAGGAGATAAAAGATAAGTACGATAGGTACTTGAGCAGGAAAAAACTTGATATTACTTATATAGATGGATATATGATAGAGTTTAAAAATTCAAACTTCTCTACACTATCTGATAATACAATAATTTGATTTTTTATTACATTTATGATATAATATGTCCCGCAAAAGTGAGATAGGTTTTCTAGAATATGGAGGTAAAAAAATGAAAAGTAATCAATTAGAGCAAAAATCAAAATTAACTAAAGAGAGAATAGAATCCTTTGTAAAAGAATATGCTGATGTAATTAAATATACAGCATTTTGTATTTCGACAATGTCTGTATGTAGTGTAATTGGTATGGGAATTTACAAAGGATATAACAGTGTCAGTTTTGAATATAATAAATTTAAAGTTTGTTTTAATAAATAGTTTTTCATATAAATTTATCTACTCCTTTCGCTAATTAAAAAAAATAAGAAGACCGATTTTGCATAGAAGATGAATAATCTTCTTTTTTTATATATAAAAATATGTTATACTGGTTTCAAAAGAAGGATTGATAGAAATGCTAAATGGTGCTAAAAATCGTGAAGAAATGAAAAAAAATTTTCAAACAATAAACAGAAATTTGAATGAACAATTCAAACAGGCATATGATACTCTAAAGGAAGATATAACGAAAAGCGCAGAAGAGTCCAAAAAACAGAAAGAACTACCTCCTTCAAAATTAGATAAAAAATTAGATGAATTAGGACAAAGATTAAATAAAACGTTTGATAAATTTGAACCAAAATCAGATATGAAATTAAATAAAAAACTAGATGAATTAGGACAAAAATTAGAAAAAAAACTAGATGAATCAGAACAAAAATTAGATAAAATGTTTGATAAATTAGGTAGAAAAATACAAATTATTTTCGAGAAATTAAAAAATATATTTATTAAAGATAAAGAAATTAGACCTTTTTTAATATTATTTTTATTAATTGCAGGTATATTAATTATAATTGGTATAATCACTGTCTTGGTGCATAACTAAAATATAAAATTTAGTTTATATACATAAAAAATGATAAAGCATATTAATACAATATGCTTTCAGACTGTTGACAAATATGTTAGTAAAATAATATATTTGTCTTTTTTTGTAAAAAAATATATGAGATAACCCAGTATATTTCTATACTAGGCATAATGGTGAAGTGCAAACTTTTTGAGATTCATACATGCGTAAAGGAGAGTCAACTCTCGGTGGACTCTTTGTTTGCCTTTAAAGTAGGTTTTATGTAACCCAAACTTCATTTTACCATCGGCAAAAACTCTTTCTATATGCTCTGGTCTTTGCCTATATATTTCTTTAACATCATTTCTTAATCGATAATCATTAACAATCTCTTTATATTCCTCCCATACATGTCTTAAGATTTGTTTATATTTTGATTTAGTACATTGACTTTTAAATGGACAATTACAACAA
>ONSF01000086.1 GCA_900320425.1 uncultured Eubacteriales bacterium
AAATCATTGAAAAATGTGCATTTTCTATTAAAAACACACATTTTTTATTCAAATACACTTATTTGTGCACTTCATTTTGATTCAACGCTTAATTTATTTTACAACAATATTAACAATTTTATTTTTAATAACAATTATTTTAATTATTTCCTTGCTATCAATATGTTTTTTAACATTATCATTTTCCATTGCTAATTTTTTTAATTCATTTTCTTCAGTATTTGTTGATACTAAAGTTGTACCTCTTAATTTTCCATTTACTTGAATAGCAATAGTAATTGTTTCATCAATTAATTTTTCTTTATTATATTTTGGAAAACTAGATTCACATAAATGATCTCCTAAATTATAAATTTCGTTTAATTCTTCAGTTATATGAGGAGCCATTGGATTTAATAAAAGTAACATTGTTCTATAATCTTTAGTAGTAATTGTTTCTAATTTTTCAAATTCATTTAATAATATCATTAAACTAGATACTGCTGTATTGTATTTTAAATTATCTAAGTCTTCCGTAACTTTTTTGATAGTTTTATTTATTAAAACTTCTGTTTCTTTAGAGAAACGGTTACTTACTCTTAATTTTTCTCCAAGTCTTTCAACTCTATCTAAAAATTTCTTACATCCTTTTAAACTATCTGTATTCCAACTAACTTCTTTTTCATAGTCTCCAATAAACATTTCATAAACACGAAGAGCATCGGCTCCAAACTCTTCTACACAATCATTTGGATTTATTACATTACCTTTTGATTTAGACATTTTTTCCCCATTTGATCCTAGTATCATTCCATGACTTGTTCTTAAACTAAATGGTTCAGCATTTGGTACTAATCCTTCATCATATAAGAAATTATTCCAAAATCTTGCATAAAGTAAGTGACGTGTTGCATGTTCCATTCCACCATTATACCAATCAACTTTTCCCCAATAATTAAGAGCCTCTTGTGAAACAAACTCTTCGTCATTATTAGGATCCATGTAACGAAGCCAATACCAACTAGATCCTGCCCAGTTAGGCATCGTATCAGTTTCACGTTTAGCATTCATTCCACATTTTGGACATTTACAATTAACAAATTCATCTATACTAGCAAGAGGGCTTTCTCCCGTATCAGTTGGTTCATAAGACGCAACATTTGGAAGTTTAACCGGTAAATCACTATATGGAACAGGTACCCATCCACATTCAGGACAAGAAATCATTGGAATTGGTTCACCCCAAAATCTCTGACGAGAAAAAACCCAATCTTGTAAACGATATTTTACACTTCTATGACCTATACCATTTTCTTCCATATATTCTATCATTTTTAGAATTGCTTCTTTCTTGGTTTCAATTCCGTTTAAGAATCCTGAGTTAATCATAACTCCATCTCCAACGTATGCTTCACGATTTATATCTCCACCAGAAATAACAGGAATTATGTTAATATTATATTTCTTAGCAAATTCATAGTCACGCTCGTCATGTGCTGGTACAGCCATAATAGCCCCCGTTCCATAATTCATCATAACATAATCAGATACATAAACTGGTATTTTATCCTTAGTAATTGGATTAATAGCATAAAATCCTAAAATTTGAACTCCTGTTTTATCTTTATTTAACTCTATTCTTTCCATTTCATTCTTATGACTTGCATATTCTTTATATTCTTTTAATTCATCTATGTTTAATATTCTTGACTCTAACTTATTAATAATTGGATGTTCTGGTGCTATTACCATAAATGTTACTCCAAATATAGTATCAGGACGTGTAGTATAGACTTTTAATTTTTCATCACTATTGTCTATTAAAAAATCTACTTCTGCTCCAGTTGATTTTCCTATCCAATTAATTTGAGCAAGTTTAGTTTTTTCTTGAAAATTTGTATCTTTAAGTCCATCTAAAAGTTTCTCTGCATACTTTTTCATTCCAAGCATCCATTGAGACTTTTCTTTTTGAACAACCCCAGTTCCACATCTTTCACATACCCCGCCTGATGCATCTTCATTTGATAAAACGATCTTACAATTTGGACACCAGTTAACAGGAACTGTTGCTTTATAAGCAAGTCCTTTTTCATAGAATTTTAAAAATTGCCATTGGGTCCATTTATAATACTTAGGGTCAGTTGTTGCAAATTCACGACTCCAATCAAATGATAATCCCAAACTTTGTAATTGTCCTTTAAAAGTTTTTATATTTTCTTTTACAGCTACACTTGGATGAATATGATTTTTTATTGCATATTGTTCAGCAGGTGAACCAAAGGCATCCCATCCCATTGGAAATAAAACATTATATCCTTGCATTCTTTTCATTCTTGCAACAGCATCTAGTGACGCATAACTTCTTACATGTCCAACATGAAGTCCCGCACCACTTGGATAAGGAAATTCTACTAAAATATAGTATTTTTTCTTATCACTATCATTCTTTGCTTCAAATGTATGATTTTCTTTCCAATATTTTTGCCATTTCTTTTCAATTTTTTTTGTTTCCATCTTTAATCTTTCCTTTCTTAACATAAATTTTTCCTAATAAATTAAAGGTTATTATAATTAGAGGTACTATCATTACGGCACCAACTAAAATACTTAAATATATATTTTTTACATAACGAAATAAGAATGTTGCCGTAAATGCTATATCAAAAGCACTAATAATTCCTATTTGATTCATAATTTTCTTATAACTAATTTTTTCAATATCCAGTCGATACCTTCTTATTAAATATATAAGTTCAATAGGTACCTTGTCTTTATTATATTTTTTATTTTTTCCAATTACATAGAGAAATAAATATATAATATATACCAAAAGAAAGGTTCCTAAAAACCAATATAAATCTTCTAATTTCATATACACCTCCCATTATAATAAAAAGAATGATACAAAGAAGTCTAAAAGACGGTACCATTCTTAATTTCACTTAATTACCTTAACGCGGACTTTCGAATTACTATAACAAAGACAAGTTCATCTATATTTCTATATTAGTTTTCACCAACCACTAACTCTCTAAAAAAGAATTATAAATTACTACTTCTTAAATAATTTATGACTATATTAAAACATATATTTTAAAATAATTCAAGAGTTTTATTATATTTATTTTTCACAAAAAAATCACAATAATTTCAAGTAAATTTAACTATATAACCATTTTTTTACATATTTTAATACTATAATCAAATGCGAAAGGAGAAATAATGGAAATATTTAATAGAGTAGAACAAAAATATATTTTAAGTAGTAAAGAATATAAAGAATTATTTTCTAAAATTAAAAAACATTTAGAAAAAGATAAATATTTTCAGAGTAAAATATGTAATTTATATTTTGATACTATAAATAATGATTTCATAATTAATTCATTAGAAAAACCAATATTTAAAGAAAAAATTAGACTTCGAAGTTACTCTGTTCCTAATATAAATGATATTGTTTTTTTAGAATTAAAAGGAAAAATGAAAGGAGTAGTTTTTAAAAGAAGAGTGGAGATGAAATTAAATGATTTTTATGACTATATGGCTACTAATAAATATGATTTAAAATATGATAATCAAGTAATGAGAGAAATAAATTATGTAATAAAGAGGTTTACTTTAAAACCAAAAATATTTATAGGATACGATAGACTATCTTATTATGACAAAGAAAATATCAATTTTAGAGTTACTTTTGATTTTAATTTAAGAAGTAGAGTAGATGAATTAAAACTTGAACTTGGTGATAATGGAAATTTATTTCATAAAGGAATAGTTATCATGGAAGTAAAATCTTTACAAAGCATTCCTTTATGGTTTACAAAAATATTAAGTGAAATGAAAATATATCCAAATAGTTTTTCTAAATATGGAGAAATTTATAAAGAAAAACAAGAAAAACATTTAGTTAAATTAGAAAAAAATATGAAAGAATTAAATTTAGTTTATAAGGAGGAGAAATTATATGTTTAATTCAATTTTAAGTGGAAACCTTACTTTAATTAATTTTGCAATTTGTATCTTAACATCTTTTGTTTTAGGGCTTATTGTTGCACTTGTACATACAAAAACTAATAGAACAAATAAAAATTTTGCAACAACCTTGGTAGTATTACCTTCATTAGTTACAATTGTAATACTACTTGTAAATGGTAACTTAGGAACCGCAGTTGCAGTAGGAGGAGCATTCTCGCTAATTAGATTTCGTAGTATTCCTGGTAATTCAAAAGAAATACTATCAGTATTCTTTGCCATGGCAATTGGACTTGCCGTTGGAACTGGTTATATAGCATACTCAATTATATTTACCATGATTGCTTCTTTGAGCATTTTAGTACTTAATGCTATTAAATTTGGAGAAGGAAAAAATCAAATTTTGAAAATTTGTATACCAGAAGACTTAGACTACACTGAAGTATTTGAAGATATTTTTAAAGAATATATGGAATCTTATGAATTAACAGGAGCTAAAACTATTAATATGGGAAGTATGTTTGAATTAACTTATTTAATAAATACCAAAAGAAATATTAATGAAAAAGAATTTATAGATAAATTAAGAGTTAAAAATGGTAATTTAAAAATAGCTTTAACTCATGAACTTATAGGAGATGTTTTATAATGAAAAAGAAATATTTAATAATAGCTTTAATAATTATTATTTTATCACTTGGTGGAATATCATACTACTTAGTTCTAAATAAAAATAATGTTAGTAATAAGACTACTAAAGTAACCAAAGTTCTAGATAACGTAAATTGGAGCGTTGCTGAAAGCTTTGATTTAGAACTTACAAAATCAACTAGTATTACAAAAGGAGGAGTTTACACCATAACTGGAACAATTGAAAATGGACAATTACTTATAAATACCAATGAAGAAGTAAAACTTATTTTAAATAATGTAACAATAAAAAATTCAAATGGACCAGCAATTTATATAGAAAACGCTAAAACTACATACATTGAATTTGTTGGAGAAAACACTTTAGAAGGAACAGTTAATGAAGAATTAGATTCAGTTTTAAAATCAAAAGATGATTTGTATCTATCTGGAAGTGGTAATTTAAAAATTAAAAGCAATTTAGATGGAATTTCATCAAGTGATAATTTAACGATAAATGGGGGAGAATACATAATTGAAACCGAAGACGATGGAATTAAAGGAAAAGACTCTTTAGTAATTAGTAATGGAACATTCACGATTACATCAGGTGGAGATTCAATAAAAACAACAAATGAAGATGAACTTGGAAATTTATTAATAGAAAATGGGACTTTTAATATTACAACAAATGGAGACGGAATAGTTAGTATTAATACTCTTGAAATAACAAACGGAGAATTTACTATAAAAACTAATACTAAAAACTCTAATAATAGTCAAAAAGCCCTTAAAGCAGATGGAATTTTAACGATAAATGGAGGAACCTTTACTTTAGATATGAATGATGACGGAATCCATTCTAATAAAGATATTACTATTAATAAAGGAACTTTTAAGATAACTTCAAATGATGATGCAATTCACTCTGATGGGAAACTTGAAATTAATGATGGAAACTTTGATATAACTGCACATGAAGGACTTGAAGCAACTTATGTTAAAATAAATGGTGGAGATATTACAATAAATGCAAGTGATGATGGAATAAATGCAGGAAATAAATCTAGTGATTATTCTACAACTATTGAAATAAATGGGGGAAATGTTACAATTAAAATGGGACAAGGAGATACCGACGGAATTGATTCAAACGGAAATATATACATTAATGGTGGAACTATTAATATAACTGGTCAATCACCATTTGATTATGATGGAGAAGCAAAATATTCTGGTGGAACTATAATTGTAAATGGAGAAGCAACTAATACAATTACTAACCAATTTATGGGTGGAGGTATGAAAAATGGACAAGCACCAAACAAAAACGAGCAAATGCCAAACGATTCACAAAGACCAAATGGAGGTAATAGAAGAAGATAAAAATAAGAAGAGTAGGGGAGTTAAAATTATACTTCTCTACTTAATCTCTTCTTTATCCAGTTTTTTATTAGATTACTTTTGCTATAGTTTATTTTTACTTACACTAAGTAATTTAATAATATCAAATATTTTAGCAAGGATAATTAGTTCAAGTTACAACTTTATAGTTAATAAAAAAGTGGTATTTAAAAGCAAAAATTATTTAAAAAAAGAAATATTAAATTATTATTTATTAGTAATTTTTATTCTAGTTGTTAACACTTTAATTTTAAAACTATTATCTAATTTAATTAGTCCATATTTTGCTAAAGTTATCGTTGAAATAAGTTTATTTATAATAAGTTATCTTATTCAAAAAAAATATATTTTTAAAGGAAGTGATAATTATAAAAAAGAATAAATTTTTAATAGTCTATTCAAGTATTATTATCTTATTTTCTCTTTTTATTCTTTGGGATACTTTTTTAAATACTAAAGTTTATCAAGTAGTAAGTAATACCAAGACTATAAATGAAATAGATAAAGATAATAATTCTTCTAAATCTAAAAAAAATTCATTAAATAAGAAAAGAAATAAAGATAAAACAAGTAATATTAATACTGATAGTAATACTACAGAAAAATCTACAACCAACAATAGTTATAAAGATAAAAATATAGAAATTAAATTAACTGAATATTTTGAAAATGATACTAAAATATATGTTGCAGATATCATTTTAAATAATTCAAAATATTTAAAAACTGCTTTTGCAAATTATAGTTATGGAAAAAATGTAACTGATTATACTTCTAGTATTAGTGAAAGTGTAAATGCAATTCTTTCAATAAATGGAGATTATTATGGAGTACAAGAAAAAGGATATGTATTAAAGCAGGGGGTTATCTATCGAAATACTCCAAGTGATAGGGAAGATTTAGTAATATACTCTGATGGTAGTTTTTCCATTATTAATGAAAAAGATATTTCTTTAGAAAAATTATTAGAAAATGGAGCTTATAACATTTTATCATTTGGACCAGCTCTGATAGATAATAACAAAATTTGTGTTTCAGAAACCGATGAAGTGGGAAAATCAATGGCAAGTAATCCAAGAACCTCAATTGGAATTATAGATAAAAATCATTATGTCTTTGTTGTATCTGATGGTAGAACCACAGAATCAGAAGGTCTTAGTTTATACGAACTTGCAACATTTATGAAAAGTCTGAACTGTACGATTGCTTATAATTTAGATGGGGGAGGATCAAGTACAATGTATTTTAATGGAAATATTATTAATAATCCAACAACAACTGGTAGTATAAAAGAAAGGAAGGTGAGTGATATTGTCTATATTGGATATTAAAAAAGAAAGAAAAAGATTTATTATCTACATAATATCATCTATCATATTTTCTATAATTTATGAATTATTTAGTCATGGAGTAATATCCTATTATATGATTTTTATGTTCATCTTTCCTTTTATTGGATTATTAAATATTATTTTACTAAAAAGAAAAAAAGAAAATTCACACATTTTCTTTAAAACAAGTATTTTAACTTTTACCTTATTTTTTCTAATACAAGGTATTTTAGAAATCTATGGTACAACAAATAGGTTAGTTATTATTTATCCAATTGTAGGACTTAGTCTTCTTATAATAAGTATAATTCTTTACTTAAGAAAAGATTAAGTTCTTTTTTATTATATATTTTTATTTAATAACCAATTAAGAGATGTATTAGTTATTTTGGCTATTTCAACTATAAATAACGTAGGTACAGCAGTTTTACCTGATTCATAAGCACTAATTACGGAATGAGTAGTATTTAATTTTAAAGCTAATTTTTCTTGAGTATAATTAGTAGATTTTCTTGCTAATCTTATTCTTTTTCCTAACTCTTTCCTATCTATATCAACATGCTTAAAGTCTATATTTTTTTCTTCTGATAAATCTACTAAATAATCTATATTAATATTATATTCGTTAGATAATTTGTTCAAATAATAAAGTGGAATAACATTTTTATTTATTTCCCAAAGGGAATATGCAGATCTAGTACATCCTAATTTATTTGCAATGTCAACTTGTGTAATTTCTAATTCATCTCTAATTTTCCTTATTTTTTCAGTATTCATCAATATCACCTGAAAAAATTTTATAAATTATGCTACTTTTCTTGACAATTTGCTACCTATTACGACAAAAAGATGTTATAATTAAAATGGAAGGAGGATTATATGGCTTTAACAAATTCATCTATCCATAGCGGTAGAGAAAGGGTAAATGAAATAAGAAATGATTTAAATGCGGTAAGAGCACTTGCAGGTAACTTAAAAAAATATTTAAATGGTAATGCAAATTACATGAAATTTGTAGATGGTACAAATATTGGTAAAACACAAAACACAAAAATTCAGACTATGTTAAATTTAATGGATCAAAATTTAACTGCTCAAACAACTAATTTAACTATGAGATTAAATAGTTTCTTTAGTCGTCAAGAAGAACTAAATAGACGTGCTGCAGCAGCCAGAGCAGCAGCACAATCCCAAAATGGACAATAAAAATTTAAGAAAGGAATTAGAAAATGAATAATAATTTTAATGCAAATGAGTTAAATGAAATTATAACTCAAATAGAAACAACTGAAAGAGAAATGGAAAAACTATTTAATAAAATTGGTAATAATTTTTCTTCACTTTCTGGTATTGTTTCATCAGAAGATTCTTCATTATCAGGTACATGTAATAATATTCAAGGAACATATAAAAATTTATCAGTTAAGTTATCTAACAATTTAGATATTATTAAAACCACTTTAACAAATTATGTACAACAGACTATTCAAAATGAAGAGACTTCTGCTCAAAATGTTACAAAAGTTAATGAAGGATTATCCAATGCTAAAAGCATGTTAGATAGTTTATAGAAAGGAGAATGTATCATGGCATTAACTAATGGCGCAATTCAATTTGTACGTGAGAATATAGAAAATATAAAAAATTATAGCAATTATATTGCAGAACAATTAGAACCTTCTCGTACAAAATTAAATTCAGATAACAATTATCAAGTATTTATTACAGGAACCGAAATTGGAAAAGAATTAGATGATAAATTACAAAAACTTATTGATATAATTAAAAATTTAAATGAAACAGAAATAACAAATGCAAATAAAATTTGTTCAGATTTTGTATCTTTACAAGATGTTTTAAATTCTAAAGGAGGCGAATAAAAGTGAATTTTAATTCCTCAGAATTATCAAATACAATAAATAATATTAAAGTATTTACTGGTGTAGACGATGCAGGAAGTATTCCATATTTAGTAAAAAGCTTAGCAATATTTTTTAGTATTAATAGTAGGCGTGTAAAATCTGAAGATTCCTCTTTGGCAGATGTTTGTCAAAATCTCAGTGACACTTTAGATACGATAGGCAATAAAATTTCAGAAGTTGCATCTAATATAATATCAGAGATATCTTCCTATGCACAACAAACTCTTGAAAACGAAACTGGTACTACACAAAGTATTGATAATATTAACGCAGAGCTTGAATCAATTAATACTATATTAGCAGGTATTTAAAGAAACTATTTACAAACTAGTTTCTTTTTTTTACGTAAACTTTACTATCTACTTCATTAATTTGCTCTAATACATCATTTTTTAAATCTAAAAAGTCTTCTTTTCTTTCTTTTTTTATAATTGAATTTTGAAATAAAAAATATATCTCAGTTAATTCTTTTTGAATTCTTTGTTTCTCCTCTAATGACTTAATTTCATCTTTAAAATCTAAACTTTTAATATTTAAACTTTCTACAATACTCTTAAGTCTTAAAGTAATATCTTTTTCAATTTCTAAATCAATATTAGATTTATTTAACTCTTCAATAAAGTCTTCAATTTGATATAATATTGCTTCTTCGTATAAAGGAATATTTCGTCTATCTTTCTCTTCTTTTAAAACGCGACTATTAGGAAATAAATTAGATAAATATCTCTTTATAATACTTCCTTTATTTTTAATAATAGTATATCCAAGATTTAAACAAAAAACAATTTGTCTTATAAATGAAAAGATAAGTCCTATTCCAATAATAGAATTTAATGTAATTGCAAAAAAAGTTGATAAAATAATTAACATAATAAAAGTTATTAAAGCTATTAAAATTGTAAATATCTTTCCTTGTTTTAATTCATCTTCTAAATTATATTTTACTATTAATTTATTGGTTATTTTATGATATAAATTTTGAATTTTTTCTATAATAGAATCAATTTTATCAGATTCTAATACTTTACTTAATTTACGATTTTTCTTTATATTAATTTCCTGTTTTAGTTTTCTTAAATCATTATTTAACATAAAAACTACCCCTTATCTCTTGAGGTAGTATTTTACTATTTATTTATCTATTTGTCAAATTAAGGATTAACTATATCAGATTCTATTTCTACTTCTGTTACCTTATGATTTCTTATATTAAAATTATAATATTTTTTGGCATTATTTATTTCATTACATTTTTCTTCATAAATATGTAAACTCTCATTAGTTTTTACTAAACAATAATTGTCACTAATCTTTTCAGCTATCTTTTTAAGTACTTTTTCTTCCTTATCAATTATATAAATTGAATTATCTATTTCTTTATAAACTATATTATAATCTACATAATTAAACATCCCAACAAATAAAATTTTATCATATAAATCTGACTTAATTTCTTGATGATTAAAGTCATATTTTTTATATTCATTATTTTGTTCTTCGTAATATCCTTCTACTTCATAAGTAGTATTATAATTAACAGGAATTTCTTTAAAATCAACAATAAATCCATTTTTATTGGTTGTTTGATAAATAATTTTTCCTTTATCATCATAAATATTAATTTCATTACATAATGTATTTATTTGTTCACAAGTATGAGAATCAATATAGAAATAATTCTTATCTTGACTTTTTAAAAAGTATAATTTACTTTGTCCTAAACTACTTAAATTATCTAAAACTTTCTTTTCAGTGTCTATATCATATATGGAATCAAAATTAATTCCAAATTGTCCACGAAGTCCTTTTGTAGTTGCAATATATTTCTTATTCCAATTAGCAAATCTTAGTTTTAAATCTTTAAATAAGTTTAATTCATTATCTAAATTATAATATGAATAATAATCTGATTTATAATGAATAACAATTCCATTTAAAGAATTATCTGACGTATTTAAAGTTAGATCCTCAATGCTTTCTCCATATAAATTTAAACCTATAGTTTTATATAAATTATATCCTACAAGTTTTTTTGAAGTATCATTTTTAAGATATGCTTTATAATCGTTTTCATTTCTATAAATTTCTATATAAGTATCATATACTACTGGTTCTATGTATGCATTTTGATAAATAAAATAGCTACTTACTAGTAAAAATAGAACTGAAGTTAGTACTAAACAAATTGTTTTTTTTGAAAAATTCATGTTAAACCTCACTCATATATTCTAAAAGTTTTAAGAAAATTTTAATACTTCTAGAGTCTAATCCACGTCTTTTTAATTTACGAATTTCAATACGTTTTTTAGAAATTGGAATATCTTCTGTAAATAAAACATGGGCAATTGTATCTTTTAAATTAGTTGGGACTTTTAAATCAGATAAGATACTATCAATATCATCATTTATTAGCATTAAAGCATTAATTTCAATGTCACTACCTTGACAATTAATAGTAAGTTGTGCATTTGTTAAAACTTCTTTTACTTCTATTACAAAATCGGTATCCATTAAATATGAAACAAAAGGAATTTCAACATCATTTGAATATACTTTAACACTTCCGGCTTGTTTCGTATTTCGAAATCTTATTTTATAGTTTCTTTTTTGAAATAATAAATTACTTCTTCCTTCGGTTGCTCTAATAATTAAAGTATAATTATTTTCTAAATAATTATAATCAATACTAGTAACTACATAACTTCCATTTTGATAATTTTTCGTAATTCCATCATCTTCATATAGATTATAAGAATTACTTTCTCCTGGAAATACGTGGATTTCAAGTTCACTAGGTGCATCTGTTTTCATTAAATCATTTACACCAGAAATTGGAATAATTCCACCGGCTTTTACAAATACAGGATAATCTTCTATATTATAAAAAGATACATATTTTTTATTACCAATAAATTTTTTACCAGTTTTAAAATCATACCAAACTCCATCCGGTATAAAAAATTTTTGAATTGTCCTATTAATTAAAGGATCTGAATTTTTTACAATGGGAGAAACTAGCATAGAAGAACCAAAATAGTATTCGTTTATATAATTTGGATCATCATATACAAAAGGATAATCATAATAAAGTGGTCTAATGAGTGGAATTCCATCTTTATGATAATGATACATTTCGGTATATAAATAAGGAATTAATTGACTACGAAGTCTTAAATAATAACTTACAATATTATTAGTAACAACATCCCATCTCCAAGGCTCTCTTTTGTAATAATTTCCAAATTCCGTATTAAATCTTAAAAAAGGTGAAAATACTCCAAATTGCACACTTCTTATATAAAGTTCATTATCTTCAATTCCTCCAACACTTCCTCCTACATCATGACTCCAGTAAGATACTCCAATGTTTGAAGAAGTTATATTAAAAAGTGGAAGTAATTTTAAAACATCAAAAGAAATAACATTTTTACCAGAATATAGAATAGGGTATCTATGAGGTGCAAAGTTAGCATTACGTCCTAAAATTAAACTTCTTTTATTACCTCTTTCCATATCTTTCTTCATATAATCATTTAAAATAAATAAAGAATTTCTATTTTCTAAAACATCATAATCATTCCAAAATAAATCAATTCCTAAATTTTCTAATGGATGAATAAAAATTTTAAAATATAAATCCATAAATCGAGAATCAAATGGATTAAAATCAATATATCCTTTATTATTAATAGGAATATATTGTTTTGCTATTTCAAAGTTTTTTTCATAAGGAAATATTCCATCTTTAGGATTTATTTTTACTCCAACTTTAATGTTCATACTATGCAAAACTTCAATTGTTTTAGCAGGATCTTTTACTAAATCTGGATTAAAAGTAAATCCCGAACTTTTGGATATTTTTTCATCTTTAAAACTCCAATCCTTATCAAATAAAAATACCGAAATTGGAATACTACTCATTCTAAATTTAGAAAAAAGAGGAATAATATGTTGATCACTATAAGGAATATCACGACTCCACCAAGTACCAAGAGAATATCTTGGAATAAATTCTGGATATCCTGTTAAGGTAAAATAGTCACGTAACACTTCATTAAAATCATTACTATAAGCAAACAAATAAAAATCTTTACTACTTATATCTCTTTTATAAACATTAGAATTTTCATCTAATAAAAGACTTTCTGAATCATCTAATGTAAAGAAAAAATCTAAACTAAATAATCCTTTATTTAAACTTGGCATCTTTGTTGTATTATCTAAAGAAATAGTTGTTCCTCCATAATTTTTAACTTCTTTTTGAGAATAAAACCATTCTTTTTTACTATAAATAATGGTTCCTGACAAAGATTTTTCTGAAAACTTCGCATTTTTTTGATATTTAATATTCATATACTTGGTTTCTATATAAATAAAGTTTTCATCTTCTTTTATATAAAATTTAGGTAAATTAAAATTTCTTCTTATAACGTTTGCACTTGCTGAATCTATAAATTTTCCAGATTCTGAATATTCAAAACGAATTAATCTTTCAGTTAGTATTTGTATTCTAAACTTGGGTCCCATTATTATTACTTTGGGATCTACTCTTAAATTTTGCATATTTATTTTAAACTGAGGTCCTAAATCGTACATATATTTCCTCCTTATTTTTTATTTAAAAAACGAATATAATATTCTTCATATGTAATATCTTTTTCATAGATATACTTAGCAATTTCCTCTCCAACATATCTAAAATGCCATGATTCATAATTAATTCCTGTAATATCCTCATATTCTTTTTTGTATCTTAAAATAAAACCATATTTATAGGCATTTTCATATACCCATTTACTTTCTTTTGATTTTGCAAAAACTTCATTTGATTCAGCTTTAATATCTATAGCAAGTCCTGTTTGATGCTCAGAAAATCCTGGATGTGCTACATAGTTTTCAGCATAATTTTTTCCATAAGTTTTTAAATAAGAATTATAAGTATTTTCTTGGGTTTCATAAGAACGATATCCTGAACGAACTAAAATTTTATTTCCTGTTGAGGCTTTACAATCTTCTGACATTTTAATGAACGCTTTTAATACTGTTTCATTTAATTTTTGATCTTTTCCATAATCACTTGGAACATCAACTAAACTTTCTGGAACATAATCTTTATCTAATTCATTATATTTATTTACTAACATATCAAAAGAAAAAGATTCTACTTTGTTAGTATTGGTATAATAATTACTATCAAGACCAATATTAACATAAATAACAACTAATTCTTTATCTATATTATGTTCATCCTGGTATTTTATATATCTATCTAAATTTGAAAGAATAGAAAAATCATACTCTAAAAATTTAGATACATTCTCTTGATAATCTTTTTCTAAAAATGCTTTTAAAGATTCATTAGTTGCACTTTTTAAAATATAATTAATTTCTTCTGCTTTATATCCTTTTTCAATTAATTTATTAATGTTTTTTGTAAAATCATTAAGTTCAATATATTCTATATTTTTATAAACATCAAAATTTTTAGAATTAAAATCTTTTGATGAAAATACAATATCTAAAGTTTTATTATATTTTAAATCCATTACTTCTTTTTTAAAATTATTTTTTAATATATTTTCAATAGATGCTTCTTGATAATTCAAATTTTTTAATTGATATTTATTATATAATTTGATAGGATTTACAATTTCTACTATGATTATAAGAATTATGATAATTAGCACTACAATACTTTTCTTTTTAACTTTTTTCTTTTTCATATTCATCCCCATATTTTCTATATAAAATTATATCATGAAAAAGAGTAGTTGTAAATTAGTTAAATGCATAAGAAAAAACTATTTCTAGGTTATTTTTTTCTGTTATAATTATTTTCTTGATATTCTTTAATGTTAATTCCTGTTTTTTATTTGATTAATTCATATAAAATTTTATTTAATAGTTTAGCTAATTTCTCTCCTTTTTTGGATTTTTTTTCATTGTATTTTAAAATACTTTATAAGTTTTCTAATTGTATTTCATTTTTATATTGAATAAATAAATTTTTTATTATTTATATAAAATTCATGTTAGACTCCTTAATTATCTTTATTTTATCATATTATACTTATTTATTACAACATTAATATTTACTTTTAATAGTATATATGATAAAATATAAAACCATTAAAGAAGGGGTATTTATGGAAGAAAAGATATTAAAAATTCGAGAGGAAATAATTAACAAATTAAATAAAGTAGAAGATGGAATGCATATTAAATTAAATTACGAACCAAGAATTAATGAAGCTATTTTATTTAAAACAGGCGATAATGAATGCATAATGGATCAATTTGGAAACAGAAAACAATGTGCTAAATATTTTGCTTTACCAAAAAATTTATTAACAAAAATTGATTTTAGTAATATTGATTTTACTAATTTTAATGCTATTGGATTTGATTTTACTGGACTTTATAACGTTAAATTAAATCCTCAAACTATATGGGAAAAGAAATTAATGGGAGCTAAATTAAATGGAGTAGAGTTTATTGGACCCTTTGATGATGTAACATTAAACCAAAGAGATTCTGGTTATATAACTGATTTTACAGGAAGTACTGGAGCTATAATTGATGTTTCTAAAATACATAAATTATATGGTGAATATGTTTTTTTTAATAATTGTATATTTAAAGGAGTTACTTTTACTTATCCATTTAAGCATTTAGGTTATACTAAGATTCGTGGTTATAAAATGCCTATAAATCTAGAAATAACAGAAAGTGATTTTACAGGTAGTAGGGGAGCAATTATTTATCCAAATGATATGTATTTTAGTCTTACAAACTGCATATTAAAAGATACCATACTAGCAACTCCAATTAAATTAAGTTGGTCAAATGAAATTAAAGGAACAAATTTTACAGGAGCTAAACAAAAAGGAAATTTATTTAAACGTCTTAAACCGGTTGAAATAGTTTGGAATACTGATCATGTAGATTTTGATTTTACTAATACTGTTTTTAATGGAGTGCATTTTACGGGGCCATTAAGAGATTGTTCTTTACTAAATAATACAGATTTTAAAAATTCAACTGGTGCCATAATAGATTTAAAAAATGTAAATGAAGAATCCAATCTTGATTCTTGTAATTTTACAGATTCTACTGTTATCGATAAAAATGGTAAAAAAAGATTAATTACTGAAGATGGTAAAATATCTCATGATTTTTTATATGAACTTGATGAAATAATAGGAATAGATTATTCAGAAGAACTAGAATCTAAAAAAGAATTAGAAAAAGAAAGACAAGAATTAATAAAAAAAAGAAGAGAAGAATTATTTAATAAAATAAATGAAATAGTAAATTTAACTAAATCATTAGAAACCTTGGGAATAGAACCAACTCATTTATATGGAACAATTCCTATAACTGAAGATTTGTTATTAGTTCAAGTAGATGATCATTTAGAAATTAATCGAAATATAATTGATGCTTCTTTAATTAGATTCTTTAATCTTTCTTTAATAAATTTTAATAATGTTAAAATATCAGGAATAGATTTTCGTAAAAGCAAAGCGAAAATAAATCCTCAAATTGTTTATAATAAAGACATTAGCAATTGTATATTTGATGACTTTAATATAAGTCCATTTACTAATTTTGATAATGTTATTATTGATAATACTGATTTTTCTGAATGTAGTTTTGAAGTTAATAATAAAAAGAAAAGTATATAATAACTAATTAATGCATATATTATTAGTGCTAAATATTTTTTCTTTTCTAAACAGTAATAATTTTAAAACTTTATCAATTTGATAGAGTTTTCTTTTTATATATGATAAAATAACAAAGAAAAGAAGTGAAAAAATGTATTTAAATAATAAAAGATATTATACTTTAGATAGTTTTTATAAAGAAAAATTTGGTTGTAAAATAGCAAAAGTAAGTTTAAATGCTGGTTTTACTTGTCCTAATCGTGATGGAACAAAAGGAGTAGGGGGATGTATTTATTGTTCTAGTCTTAAAAG
>ONSF01000077.1 GCA_900320425.1 uncultured Eubacteriales bacterium
AAAACCTTTTTATAATTTTTCTTTAAATGTAAAGCAACTTCTGTTTTTGATAACTCTTTAAAATCATAATAATATTCACTTGATTGAATAGTCGATTTTTCTATAATCTTTTTTATAAAATAGTCGCATCTATAACCTTCAATTGCATAATCATAATCTGTTAACATCCAATAAATAGACCTATCAAATTGATAATAACCTCTTTCAATGTTTTTTGATTGTTGTTTTTCAATAAAATCTATAATTTCAATTCTAAGTTTTTCATCAAAATCTTGCAATAAGTCTTTTTTAAATAACTTTAAATTTTTGATTTTATCTTTTGCAAGTTTATCATAATATAAATCATCTTTTATAATATCATTATTTTTAGAATTATAAATAGTTCTCATTATTTATTCACCTCTTTAAATAATTTATAGTCTATAATAGCCTTATGACTTGATTTTATGCTATCTTCCAAGTGATTATTATAACCAATATATATTTTATTCTGAATAATTTTTTTAATTGATGTAGGGTAAAACCACTTACCATTTTTTCCTTTATAACCATAATCATTACAAGCTTTTGCGACTGCATAATAGCTTTTAAGTTCTGCATATTTATTAAATATAAATTGCACAATTTCCTTTTCTTTTGGATTGACTACAAGTCTTTTATCTATAATATCATAGCCAAGTACATTACAAGCCGTAACATTTTTATCTTCAAATTGCTTTTGTTTAGCAAGTTTTACGTTCTCACTAATATTATCACGTTCAATTTCACTTATGATTGATATAACATAAATAAGTAGTTTTCCGCTTGCTTGACTTGTATTAATGTTTTCACTATATGAAATAAATGATACATTATGTTTTTCAAAATCATATAGCATATTTGAAAAGTCACGCACACTACGACTTAATCTTGACAATTTCCATACTAAAACTATATCAAAGTCACTTAATCTTTTCAATAGTTCTTGTAGTGATTTTCTTTTTTCAATGCTTTTACCACTTATTCCGTGCATCTTCAAAAAGTTCATAATCGTAGTTATTTGATTTACAATATTCAATTAATTTTTGTTTTTGAGCATCTAAAGAAACGCCATTTTCTACTTGCATACTTGTTGACACTCTAGTATAAATAGCCACTTTCATTATATTACATTTCCTTTAATTATTATTTTTTTATTTTGTATATCAATAATTTCCTCTAAATCTGCTAACTCTTTACGATGCTTTTCCTCTAAATATAGTTGAATTTTCATTTCTAAAACGTCTATTAAATCGTCTATTTGCTTATCATTTAAGTTATATTTTTTTGCTTGAGAGAAAATATAAGTGTTCATAGACTTTTTACCACTTAATCTATATTTAAGGAAAGCAAATCTAACAATTTCCTCTAAATCAACCATTTTAATCACCTCTAACATTTTTATAATATATTTCAAATAAATCATAATTTTCATTTGATAGTGTTACTAAAAAGGGTATTTCTTCAGTTAAATTTTTTAATTTAATTAAATCATCGTCACCTTTAAAATAGTATATATGATTTATATAATCAAAGCCTTTTTCTTCGTCCCAAAACATAAATAAGTTCTCACTATCACTATTAAAACCAATCGCTAAATCGCCACCAAAAATTTGTTCAACATTTTCTATTATTGTCTTTTTAGTATTGTCTTTATTTGTAATAACATATTTTTCCATAATTTACCAACTTTCTTTTATAATTTCTTCATTTTTCTTCTAATATCTTTACACCAATTTTCAATGCTTTCGATTTTTACATTAAATATATCAATATCTTCAATTTTATTGTCATATAGTAAATATCTAGCATCGACACAAAGGTGACCAATATTATCAAGAGCATCAATTAATTCTTCCATATATTCTTTTTTACTTTTCATAATTGTCTCCTTATTATATTCTAATTATATCATTATCTAGTATTGTAAATCTTTTTATATCTTCTAAACAAATTGGATAGTCATTCATATAATTTTTTTCTATTTTTAAAAAAAATTTATTATTTAAAAAGAAATAAGATAAATATTGTATATCTTTAATCATTAATTTATTATTTTTATCTTCTTCCATATAAAATAAATCAAAACTTTTTAATTTTAAATTATTTATTATTTCATTTTCTATTTTTTTATCTTTAAAATCTAATATTATTTTCATAACTAATTCTCCTTTAAATATAGTATATCACCACTTTTTTAGAATATACCCCTAAAGTAATAGTTTTTTAAATTAATTTTAAATAATCATAATCTCCTGAAGCATTGTAAATAGTGCATTTTAAGTCTAAATAGTTTGTTAATGCATTGTAATCATAATCTTCTATATATCTATTATAACTTTCTTTTTCTTCTTCAATACTATCTAAATGTTTTTTAATAGTTCTAATATATTCAAGTTTTGCATTAAATAAATCTACTGCATCGTAATCTGCATCATCAATTATTTTTAATTTTTCCATATTTACATATATAGGTACTAACTCATTCTCAATTGTATCTACTGCAAAATTAAATCTGTATAAGTCTTTATATTCTTCTTTATCTTTTTGATTTTCATATATAGTCACATAAAAATCACCAAAGCTCCAATCAAAATTTCCTAAAGATAAATGAATATAACTTGCAATATTTTCTTCTTTTAATATATCTTCAAAGATTTTATTAATTTCTTCTTTGCGTTTATCACCAATATTTTTATTTGCATATTTTTGTAAAATAATAGGGCGTATCTTATCATTGTAAATATTAATAATAGTAATATATATGTTATTCTCTAAAATACCGCATTCAATTTCTTTTATTTTCTGTTTTTGTAACATTTTTTTATATTCATCTTTATTTGAATAATAGTTTTTTGCTAATTCACTAACTTTTTTTGAAATTTCATATTTTTCAGTTCTTGCAACTTTTAATTTATTTAAAAATTCCATAATTACATCTCCTTTAAAATTTCTATTAAATCTTTATTATCTTTAAAATATTCATCATCTTCTAAAAGTGTCTCAAAATTATATTTTAAGTCTTTATATTCTTGTTCAGTTAAATTCATAAGTTTATTTATTTTACTATCATAGCCAATATAACCATTATATTCTGCTATACATTCAAAATCATCATAAGGAAAATACTCATTATTAAAGTCTACTATTTTTTCTGCTAAATCTTTATTCATTCTCATAAGCTAACACCTCTTTTTTATTCATTGATTGATAGCCGTATCTATTTAAGTAAGTGTTAAGATGTCTATTTGTAGTAGGGGAATAATAGCCGTAAATCTTTAAATCACCATTATAAATTTCTGCAACTATTGTATCGTAAGATAAAAGATAGCTATTGCCTTTATTATCTTCATAAATAGCACACTTGTTATAGTGTTCTTGCGGAATATCAACTAAATAATATTGTTCACCTTTATATGTATCAACTTTTTCAATTTCACTTTTATTTCTTCTATAACCTATAAACATTTTTTCCTCAATTCTCTTGCATTGATAAATATTTATGCTATAATAGAAAATGCAAGTAACCTATTTATAGCGTTCTTGTAGTGTATAGATACAACTTTCAAACTTTGGTAGGGGAGAGAGTTGTATCTCTTTTTGTTATATACATTATAACATCGTATTTTTAAAATATACCCATAAGGTAATAGAAATTTAAAATTATTTTAATAAATCTGTCTCATCAAAATCATCTTCAAAAATAACTTTTTCTTTAGT
>ONSF01000025.1 GCA_900320425.1 uncultured Eubacteriales bacterium
AGACGAAAAAAATAAATAAAATGAAAAGCAAATATAAAAATAAAAAATACGCTGAAATGCATGAAATCAACGTATATTGACTGGAGCGATTTCGAAACAGGTATGCGAAAAAATGTCTCACTATATTTCAAGCTCTCTTATATAATTCGATTTATTGTAGTTACTTTAACATAAAATTTTATTTTTTTCAACTAAACAACAAAAATTTATACAATTGAAATTAGAAAATTCTACATCATATTGTTTTATTGCTGATATATGTGGACTTTTTCATACTTTTATGGTAAACTATAATAAGCTAAAATATGAAAAGAGGATGCATAACAATGAATAGTCAAGGGGAATTACAAATAATTAAAGTAGATGATATAATGATAAATCCAGAAAATCCAAGGCATAATGAAGTACAACTTTCAATTCCAGAAATGGGTGAAGAACTTATAATAAAACAACTTGTTAGGGATAAAGAGACAGCAAATAAAATGTTTGATTTGATTAAAAGTATCTATGAATCTGGATTTATTCCTAGTTTAGCAGTTATTCTTGAGTATAAAGAAAATATACATAAATATATTCCATGGGATGGAAATAGAAGAATTACAGCATTAAAAATTTTAAAAAATCCTAATGTAATGCAAAATTTAAAGTATTTTACACATACTCAAATTAATACAGTATTTGAATTTTCTAAAAAAGTTCAAGAAGATTTTTTTGAAGTTACCGCTTATATAGTTCAAAGTTTTGAAGAAGCTGCGCCTATGATAAAAGCAATACATACAACTGCTTCAGGTGCTATGCAATGGGATAGAATTATGATAAAAAGATTTGAGCAAAAATTAGGACTAAAAAATATAATAACACAAGCTCAAGAACTATTACCAAGTGCTTTTAATGATTTACCTAATAATTTTCCTACCTCAATACTAGATAAAATATTGGAATCCAAAGAAGGTAAAAAATTTTTAAATATTGATAATATTGATAATATCTTAACATTTACATCATCTATGAATGATACGGAAAAAAATTAAAGAAAATAGTAGATGATATAAAAGTAGGTAATATTAATAGCAAAAATGTTCAAAGTAATAAGAAAATTAGAGAATATTTAAATACCGAAAATGAAGATAAACCTATTAAGGTATTAATACAAAATGAGGATAAACTTTCTAATACTTTATTAGATAAAGTTAACAATACAAATAAAGATAATAAATTGAAAACAAGTGTAAAAGAACAACAACAACATAATAATAATAATAATGATTTAGAACAAATTTCTTTATCAGAATTAAACATTAAGACCATTTTGCCACCAGAATCAAATATAAAAATGGAAAATACTATAATTTTTTCTAACATTAATATTGATAATTTAGATTTTAATAATGAGAGAGCAAGTGGAATTAAATCATTGGCATACGAAATACAACGTTCATCAAGAAAAAATGGTTATAAATATTACCCTATATCATATTGTTTTTTATTAAGAGCTTTACTTGAACAAACTAGCATATATTTTTTAATAAATAAAAATAAATGGGAAAAATTAATAAATAGTAAGAATAGAGATTTAAATTTAGGTGAAATAATAAAATACATAACTAATGATGCAGATAATCTATTTTCAGATGATATAAATGTAAAAAGAATTTGGAATATTGTTTTTGACACTCAAACAAATAAGGATTATTTAGATTTAGTTATACATCACCCATATAAAATATATCCTAATATTGAATATATCAAAACACTTTCAGATATAGGTTTATTCGCTATAATACAGTATTTTATTGATAAAAAAAGTATTAAGGAATAATAACAATTGCATCGAAATACAGGTTAAAACGAAAAATAGTCTAGAATTCTAAATAATTCCAGACTATTTTTGAATGACTTAGAGCTTCAAAAGTTTTCTAAGCACCACTCCATACTATTTTATTCAATTCTAATTGTTTTTATACATCATATCCCATTACTCTTAAAATATCATTTATATCAATAACAATTAACTTTTCCTTTAATTTATCTATTTCATTATTTAAAAAGTTTTCAAATTCTTGATATTTTTCTTCATCTAGTAAAACTTTCATAGATTTAATAATCATATATAAATTACATAAATATTCTTTTCTATTATAGTCTTTTTCAATATTTTTAAAACTAATATCGTATTTATTCCTGTAACTAAACAACCTGTCCGAATGTGCAGAGATATTTCTTACCATAGTTAGGTTTATTAAAATCTGCCTTAACAGTTTATCAGACAACTTAAAATATTTACTTATTTTTTGTCTATCTCTCTGTTTAAGTAGACTATAATACCTACTAATAGCGCCAAAGGTCAAAATTTTTGTCAAAACAAAAGGTGGAACAAAATTATAAGTATCTTTATAATGCTTAATGGCAGGATGCTTGATATAATTATCATCAATCTCTTTTTCTATTTTTAATATAAAATCTTTTACTAATTCTTCATCAGCATCCGCATCAAGATTTTCTACTTTTAAATAATCCTCAACACCATATTCTTCTGCTATAGTATTTGCCATAAGAGATTTTATTACAACTTCTATTTCTAGAATATATTTTAAAAATATAGCCTTTATATTCTTATCAAATTCATATAACGCAAAAATTTCTTCAAAAGAAGTATTTTCTTTGTAATTATTATTTACATCTTTAAAAACAGCCTTATATCCATTTATAATAGAATAATAAGAATACTTTTCTATATTCTTCAAAGCTTTTTCTTTATCATTTATAATTATGTTTTTTAATATTAAATAATCTATAAGTTCTTCATTATTCTTATATTCTTTCATTGTACCTCCAAATGATATAAAAAATGACTCAAGGCTTCGAAAGTTTCTTGAGCACCACTCATATATATATTAGCATATTTTTACCCAAAAAGCAAGCGATTTTATCCAAAAAATCTGACAACTTTAATAGTATTAGCAATTAACCATAATATTCTATATTTACTTTCTTAATGCGACAACACTGTTGTCGCATTTGAGTTGGTTACATTATCTTGATAATAAATTAATTATGGCAAATTCGCCATAATTAAAGAGGAATGCTTATATATATTAACATTCTCTTTCAATCGCCTAAATAATAAACTCCTTTATCTGTTTGTTTAACTTTTCCTCGTCTTAAAAGTTCTTTTTTGATTACTTCAAGCATTGTTTCTTTATCAATTCCAAATGCATTTGCTGTTTTTTCTAGACAAGTATTTCTATCAAACCCTTTTTCTACTAACTTAGATAAATAACCTATAATAGAGTTTTCTTCAATTTCACTTTCATAGTTATCTAAAGCATCTTTTTCTGTATCAGCATTTTCATCTTTTATTACTAAATCAATATTTTTGTCATTTCCTTTAGTACTTCTGTCTTGAGCTTTTTTATAATATCCAGATATACTTACAACTTTTGATTCTGAACCAATATGCTTTAACATATTAATTCTAGTTCTTAAATAAATCATTCTTGAAAGTTCATCGCCATCAAAATTTTTTTCTAAGTCTCCACAAGTTTCAAGTATTAAAATACAAGCCTCTTGTTCTAAGTCCTCTTTTTCTAATTTTCTTTTTTCACTTTTATATTTATAATAAATATGATTGCTTACTTTCCTTGCTATTTTTCTAATTTGATCTAAATGTTTATTGACAAATTCATTAGATAGTTTACTCCTATTACCAATCCATATTATCCCTTTATTATTTAATAATCTTTCATAGTCATCACGTCCAAAATATACTGCTTTTCCTAAAATATAATCAAAAAAATCTTGCAATGAAATATTATTAGCTTCACAAAGCTGTTTTATTTCAGATTTAGTATAATATCTTTCTTTCTCCATAATTTCTGATAAGATTTGAGTAATTAAGTATGTATCCATATCTTTAACAATAGAACTATATCTTCTATCACTTTTTATAAAATTATAAGCATATTTAGTTATTCCTAAAATATACAATAAATCATTTAAAGGAATACTATATTTTTTTTGTATATTTTCTAATTTTTCATAAGAAATTTTTGTTCCAGCTGATAATTTTTCTTCTTCAAAGATTCTTGATTTTAATTTTCGTAATTCTTCTGGCTTTGTTTCTTTATACTCGCCTTTTAATACATAAGCTTTCATATTGTGATTATATTTCATAT
>ONSF01000082.1 GCA_900320425.1 uncultured Eubacteriales bacterium
ATATATTGATAATTCGTTTGATTATGAATATTCTAATGGTATTGTAGAAGGAATTAATAATGTAATAAAACAAATTAAACATACTGCATGTGGATATAAAAAATTTACTCATTTAAAAGCTAGAGTTATGCTTATTAAAGGTTTATATAATCCTATAATACAAAATTAAAGAGAACTATTTCTAGTCCTCAAATAATTGTTCATTTATCATTAGTTTTTGGTTCCACCAACACTACTTGACAAAGAACCCTAATTAATACTCATAATAGTCTTATAAAATATTATTAATAGCATCCATTGTTATTTTTTAATATAGTTGATACTTTTTTTAAATCTTCAGGATTATCTATTTCAGAACATAAATCGTTTTTTACATCCAAAGGATATATGCTACATTTATCAGATACTTCATTAAATGCATTTTCGGCATAACATTTTCTATTATCATTTTCACAAAATTTAATAATATTATTAAGCCAAACTTTCCAGTCATCCTTATTAATTTTATATAATGGTTGAGCTGCTTGAGCATCATCAAAAAATTCTATTCCAACTTTTTCAATTTTTCCTTCATGAATTACTGCTTTAAAATCCTTTTCAGGTAGTGGCAAAGTTGAACTTACTGTCATACAACTTTTTACACTACTTAAAACATTTTTTAAAACGTTTTTGCTAAAAACTAAATCTCCATGCATTAAAATGATATCATCATCTAGAAAATCTTTAGCACAATAAATTGAATATATATAGTTTGTTTCCATATATTTTGGATTATTAACATAAGTAATATTCATTCCTAATCCTAAACTATTACAATAATCTTGTAATACCTCATTAAAGTACCCTGTAGTCATTACTACTTCAGTGATACCACATTCTTTTAATAAATTTAATTGTCTACTTATTATTGTTTCATTATCTTGAATCTCAGTCATACATTTAGGATGAGTATTAGTAATATCCCCCATACGACTACCAAGACCTGAGTTTAATATTAATGCTTTCATAAATTACTTCCTTTCTTTTTTAAAATATTTTTAATTAACATTACTATTGTATCATAATATATAAATTTAATGACACATATAATTGCTATAGTATATACTAACATTCCATAATACACATTAGTAAAATGAGAAGATATTAAAAATATGCTTGTAACAATGAATAATGATATCACATTTTTTATATTTATTGCAACTCTTTTTAAATCAAAAGTAGAATAAATAAACCATATTATAAATGATAATAATGTTGCCAAAGAAACTGCAAATATTGAATTAAAAATCAATATACCAACTATATTTAAAACAAATCCTACCAATAACATTGAAATAACAACACCAAAATAATGTTTTTCATCTTTTTTTATCTTATATAAATTTATATATAATGAATTTATAACGGCCATATAAGGAAATGTTGCAAATGTATTTGATATTACAACTAAACTTGGAATATATTTTTTTAAAAATATATTAATTATTATTTTTAGTACGAAAAATGCAGCACTTGAAATCATACCAATTACTAATAAAGAATCCTTTAATTTATCTATATTTTTATCATTACCATTTTTAAATAAATAACTATAAAAAGTGACAGAAATAGCATTTATTAAAACTGTTATAATATTTAATAAATTAACAGCAAACGAATAATATGCAAAATCATGACTATTTAAAAAGATTTTAACACACCATCTATCAATACCAAAAAATAACATTAATGCAAAATTACCCAATAAAACAAAAAATCCTACTTTAATAATTTTATAATTTCTAAAATCAATATTTAAACTTATAGCATCTTTTTCTTTAAATAAGAAAAATAAACATGTTATTGAAGAAATAAAATGTGCAAATAATGTAGATAAACAATAAAATATGTAATTATCAGATTTTACTAAAAATACTAACACTATATTAAATATCAAATACGATATTGAATAAAAATGAATAATTTTGGTATATCTTTCAAAATAACCTACACCTTGATATAAAGTTTTATAATATGTTGATATCATATACGGAAATAAAGTTAAAGATACAAGTAAAATACTTATATTTTTTGTAAATATAAATATTAATAATAAAACAAAAAATACTACTAATTCCAATAAAAGAAAGGTACAAAATTCAGATAATCTTTTTTCTTTTGAAATTTCACTATATTTTTTTCCTCCATATTTTATATATAAACCATCTGGATAGCCAAAATGTAGTAGTCCAAGATAAGAAATTAATAACGTATAAGTTTTATATTTTGCATAATTATCTATTGAAAGTATTGCAGGTATAACAAAACCAACTATTGCACTAGATACTAATTGTACAATATTAGCAGAAAAAACTCTAGTTAAACTTTTTTTCAAATTCATCGTTATCCTCCTTTACAAATAATAATTTTTTACATAAAATAAAGCAAAAAATATATAACATTATACTCCACAATTCTCTAGCAAAATTACCAACTCTAAAAAAATCATAAATAAAAATTAAGAAAATTGAATATTTCATTAATCCATGAATATCATTAAAATTTGAAAATTTTCTATAAAATTTATTACATAACAAACCTAAAATTAAACAACTAACAACCATTCCAATCAACCTAAAATTTAAATATAAGCTTCCAAATAAAGAAGTTGGAATTCCAGCTTTAAAATGTCCATTTAAAACAATTTGAGAATTATGGTAATCAAAATAATCAGGTTTATTATCCCATAACTCTTTTGGAATAAAAGGTAAAGATAAATAATTAATTCCATTATAATGATTTTCATGATAAGAATAGTAATCGATTGTACAAACAAACATATCATACATATCAAACTCATTTAATATTTTTACAAATCCTGAGTCTCCTTTTGAATATTTTTGTCCTTGATTTCTTATTTCAGATAAACCAATAATTAAAGAAAATATCAGGATAGCATAAAATATATACTTTAAACCAATTTTTTTATTTTTAGTTGTAGTTTTACCTTTATAAAAATAAGAAATTAAAAGCAATATAATAAATACATTTACAATATAACTCCTTCTTGTTAAAATCATTAACAAATATAATTCTATTAATAACAAAAATATAGACAAAAAAGGTATTTGATTATTTTTCTTAGATATATAATAACTATATCCTATAGCAAATGGAAATGCATATAACCATAAAATATCATAAAACGAAAATTCTATTCCAATTTCATGAAATCGTCCAGCAAATTGTCTTAAATATGATATATTAAATTTAAACAAAAAAAATCCAACAAAAAGAAAAATAAAAATTATATAAACAAGTAAACCATATTTTTTAGTTTTAGAGTCGTCAATTGTTATTTCTCTATCTGATAAATTAATATTATTTTTTAAATAGTATGAATAATTAAAAACAAAAGAGGAAAGAGATATAATATAAAGAGCAAATGCATTTGGTAAGCTTCTAATATTAGTAATTCCACTAACTAAAGAATATAATCTAAGTGCTGAAGATAAAGATTTTACATATGAAAAATCTGAAAAAAACAAAAACAAAGGCCGAATACAAAACATTACTATTGTAAATATATTTATAATTAAAATTGGTTGAATAAAATTTGTACTTTTTCGTATTTTTAAAATACTAAATAGATTCAAAGTAAATATATATATTATATTTATAATACTTAACGATACACTATATTTAAGCTCAAAACTACATATTGTTAAGATTAATAAAATTAGAATGTTAAAAAATAAAAATATTTTATTTTTCACAAAATTCATATCATTATTTTTTTCCATTCAATACCAACTCCTTATAGTCTTTATACGCATTTTTAACTATATTTACTTTATTATAATTTTTATTTATTTTAAATTTTGATACTTTTAAAATATATCTATTAAAGGAATATATTTTATATAATTTATACCACTTTTTGTTAAATAAAAATGTAGAATAATTTGTATTATATTCTGATAGATCAGATGACTCTCTTATACTATTTTTAGTACCTATACTATTTCCACCTTTATGATAAATTATTGCATTCTTACACCAAACTAATTTTATTTTTTTCTTTTCAGCACTTTTACATAAATCTTTATCTTCTGAATATAAAAAGTATCTTTCATCAAATCCTCCAATTTCATTTATTACTTTATATGAAGTAAAAATAGAGCATCCCGTTAAATAATTGAACTTTGGTTTAATTTTATCTAAATCTTGAATTTTTTTTGATTTATTAAATGATTTTACAAATCCAAAAAATGGATAATAATAATTACCAGCGATTCTTTGAATAACCTTTTTATTATAGTATTCAATAATGGTTGCTCCTATCATAACATTTTTGTTCAATTTAATCATATTAACTAAATTTGATATTGCATTCTTATCAACTATTGTATCATTATTAAGTATCCAGCAATAAGAAGATTTTAAGTATCTTTTCGAAAATTCAAAAGCAACATTGTTAGCATAACCAAAGCCACCATTTTTATCACTTGAAATTAAAACAACATTATTGTAATGGTTCTTTTTAGAATTATAATTATATTTTTTATTTTTACTATCATAAGTAACCATAACATAATTAAAACAATTCATTTTTATTTTTTTTATCTCTTCTATAGAATTATCAGTAGAATGATTATCTACAATAATAATATTAACATTTTTATAAATAGAATGAAAAATGCTTTCTATACATTCAATAGTATCTTTATAACCATTATAATTTACTAAAACAATATCCACAACCTCATTAATCATATAATTACTTATCCTTCCTTACTCTAAAAAAGCATTTTCTTTAAAGTTCCCAAAAAAATAATTAAATTAATGAAAAAATAAAATATAATACATATATTAGTTAAATCAAAAATAATAGAACATAAGCCAATTACAAAACCTATTCCATTAATAGAAATTAAATTACGAACAATCAATTTAGTCAAATTAAAATTTTCTTTATCACTTATTCCTTTAACACCTAATTTATTTTCTAAATTTTCCTTTTTATGCATGACTAATCTCGGAAATAATAAGAAAAATGCAGCCAAATTTCCAAATAATAAGAAAGCATAATTTGGAATATTAGGAATTTGAATTATGTTATTTCCACGAAATGCAATAATTCCTATGGAATTATACAATATAAATGTTGCAAAATAACCACCTACAGAATCCCATAATTCACCTATCTTAGAACATGTATTTGTATATCTTGCAACGGTACCATCAATGTGATCTAAAATATTCCAAATTAATAAACATATCATACCATAAATATAAAAAATTTTTACGCTACTAAATATAATTAATAAATATGCTAAAAAATCAAAAACAACAGACACTTTTGTAATAGTAGTAGCTGATACTCCTAATCGTATAAAAGGAATAGCTAATACATTTGATAATGGTCTAAAAACATAATAAGTAAAAATATCAGCCTTATCTTTATTATTTTTTTCTTTAGTCATTGCCTTTTTTTTAATATCATCTATTTTCATCATTAAATTCTCCTCTTTCTATGTTTAATTATTATTAATTAAACTAAAATAATATTCTTCTAAATCACGAGCTGCGCTTTTTATTTCGTAGCCATTTTTTATTAAATCAACATGAGTATTTCTTCTGGTATAACCATCAGAAAATTCTAATATTTTTTTTGCCCAAATCTCTTCAGAATCTTTTAAACTTAAAAAATCAGCATACTCTGTCATTTTTACTTCTTCTGGTATTTTGTCAGATGATACAGAGTGTAATGCCACTGCTTGAGACTCAGTTATTACATTACCAAGTCCTTCATAAATTGAAGGAAATAAAAATACATCCATTGCTTGCATTAATTCATTTACATCAAATCTAATTCCAAGAAATTTAACACTATCTTCAATATTTTTTTCGTTAACATATTTTTTAATTTCACACTCTAATTCACCATCGCCAATTAAAATTAAAACAGAATTAGGATTAATTTTTTTTACTTCACAAAAAATATCTATTATAAATTTATGATTTTTTTGTTCTACAAATCTTCCTACATGTCCAACAACAAACTTATCTTCTATTCCAAGCTCTAATCTTTTTTGTTTTCTTATCTTTTCATTAAATATAAAGTCATCCAAATTAATAGCATTATGAATTATTTTAATTTTTCCCAATTTTAGATTTCTTTTACCAAAAGCCCACTTACCTGCATATTCAGAACACGCAGCATAGTTTGTAGCTAAAATTCTACAAGTTGGACGTAAAATATATTTTACTATAGATTTTTTAAATTCATGTTTTAAATTTGCTGTTGAATGATTAGAGGCAATTCTAATTTTGGCACCACCTAACTTAGCACCTAACAGTGGAAAAAAATTTAATGCATTTAATTGTGCATGAACTATATCATAATTTCCTTGCTTAACTATATTTTTAATTTCTTTTATACTTTTTATCATACTTTTTTTATAATCAGTAACATTAAATGTTTTATCTCCTTGCAATTTTAATTCATTATCAAATTTTTCGTGACTTTCTCCATAAAATAAAAAGTCCATAGCAATCTTATTATGATTTATATTTTTATAATAATTTAATGTTATAGTTTCTACGCCACCTATTTTACATTCACCAATTATCCTAAGAATTTTTACTTTTTTCACATTTACCACCTACTTTCTATTTATAATATTCTTTATACCATTCTGCAAATTTTCTTAAACCATCACGAAGTGATGTATTAGGCTTAAATCCATAATCCTCTTCAAGAGGTGTAGTATCTGCATAAGTAACTGGTACATCCCCTGGTTGCATAGCAACAAGTTCTTTATGAGACTCGAAATCATAATCACTTGGAAGTACCCCTGCTCTTATTAATTCTTCTTGCAATATATTTACAAAATCAAGTAAATTCTCAGGATTTGAATTTCCTATATTATAAACTTTATATGGAGGAATAGGTAATCCATCTTCTCCCATAGCTTTATCTGGAGCACCACACATTACTCTTATGATACCTTCTACAATATCATCAACATAAGTAAAATCTCTTTTACAATTACCATAATTAAATATTTTAATGGTTTCTCCTTTAATTAACTTATCTGTAAATCCAAAATAAGCCATATCAGGTCTTCCAGCAGGACCATATACAGTAAAGAATCTAAGACCAGTCGATGGTATATTATATAATTTTGAATAAGAATGTGCAAGTAATTCATTAGATTTTTTAGTTGCTGCATAAAGACTAACTGGATTATCTACTTTATCACTTGTCGCAAAAGGAACTTTTTTATTTCCACCATATACAGATGATGATGATGCATAAACTAAATGTTCTATATTATCACTATGTCTACATGCTTCAAGTATATTATAAAATCCTACTAAATTCGACTCTATATAAGCATCAGGATTAGTTATACTATATCTTACTCCAGCTTGAGCAGCAAGATTAACAACAATAGTTGGCTTATAATCATTAAATACTTTATTAACTAATTCTTTATCTGCAATATTTCCCTTTACAAAGATAAAATTATCAAAATCTTTTAATTTTGATAATCTATATTCTTTTAAAGAAACATCATAATAGTCATTCATATTATCAAGACCAATTATTAAAGAACTTGGATATTCTTTTAATAGTCTTAAACATAGATTACTTCCAATAAAACCACTTGAACCCGTAACTAATATATGTTTATTTTCTAAATTAATATGTTTCATTACTTTGCACCACTTTTTTTAAATACTGCAAGAACAGTTTTGAAAATGCATTTAATATCTAATGATATAGAACAATGATCAACATAATAAAGTTCTAATTTTTTTCTTTCATCATAATCTAAATCACTTCTACCATTACATGCCCACCATCCAGTAAGACCAGGTGTAACACTTAAAAATTTATCTTTATCCTTACCATATTTTTCTATTTCTTCATCAATAACAGGTCTAGGTCCAACTATAGACATCTCACCTTTTAAAATATTAAAAAGTTGAGGTAACTCATCAATTGATGTTTTTCTTAAAATCTTTCCAACTCTTGTAATTCTTGGATCGTTATCTAACTTAAAGTTTTCTTCCCATTCATTTTTTATCTTAGGATTTTTTAATAATTCTTCAAGTCTTTCTTTAGAATCCATATACATACTTCTAAATTTATATAAGTATATATATTTTCCATTTTTTCCAATTCTTTTATGTTTATAAATAACTTTTCCTTTTGAATCTAATTTAATTAATAAAAACAATAAAAGAAAAATAGGTGAAAGAATAATAATTGCAAATAAAGAGGCTGAAAAATCAAATATTCTCTTTACTGCAAAATAAACTTTTCTTCTAAGTCCAGTTCTTACTAATCCATGATTTAATTCTATTGCTTCATTCATAAATAATCCCCCGTTCTTTTTTAACGATTAAATATTTTAAATCTTTTCTTTTCTTCTAATACTTTATAAGGTTTTATTTCTTTATTTTTGATAACACATTCTATATTTTTATCAGTTAATTCTAAAACCATTTTTTTATCTTGTAATATTTCTTCAAGTTTTTCTTTTATATTTCTATCATAAGTTCCATGACTTGCTTTATGAATATCACTTCCCATAAAGTGAATCATATGACATTTTAACATTTCAGTTAAAATTTTCTTAGATTTTTCTCCATATCCATTATATAAAGTTTCTATATTACCTTGAAATAATACTCCTCTTTCTATCCATCTTTTATAATCTTCTATTTTATATCCCGTATATCTTTCAGGATGAGGAATAATTGGTATCATTCCTCGATCAAAGAGTTCATCAAATAGATCTTCTAGACAATCTAATTTACTTGTAAATGGAAGTTCGAGTAGAATATATCTTGAACTATTTAAACTTACTACTTGTTTGGTATCCAAATAATAAATTAAATCTTCATCTACTGTTATTTCGTTTCCTAAGTATAAATTAACTTTTAGTTTTTCTTTTTTTATCTCATTAAGAAGTTCATCAAATCTTTCTAATTTTACTTTATTATTTGCAACATAGTTTTGTCTTTTTCTATAATGAGGAGTAAGAATAATATCAGTATAATTGTTACTTACAGCTTGTTTTAATATTTCAAGGCTTTCATCTATAGAACAACTTCCATCATCGATATCAAATAGGATATGACTATGAATATCTTTCATTCGTCCCTGTAATAACTACTGTAATAATAATATTTATTATCAATAGTTTCTTTTTCATTTAAGATAATTCCCGCAATTTTAACACCAATCTTTTCAAGTTCATTTTTAGATTTTTCTAAAACTTCCATTGATGTTTTTCTACAATTAGCTATAAGTACGGAAATATCAGACTTAGATGCAACAACAAGGGCATCATTAATTCCAACTATTGGTGGACAATCCAAAATTATGATATCGAATTTTTTCTTTAATTCAGCAAGTAACTTTTCAAATCTATCACTGGCAAGTAACTCTGATGGATTAGGAGGAAATGATCCAGAAATCATAACAAACAATTTATTTACTTCTGTTTTATAAATATAATCTTTGTATTCCTCTTTCCAATTTTTATTAATTAATAAATCAGATAATCCTTTTTCTTCGGGTGGAATATTAAAAATTTTCTTTGTTCTTCCTTTTCTTAAATCACAATCAATTAATAATACTCTTTCATCAGCTTGAGCAAAAGCTGCACTAAGATTTGCTGAAACAAAACTTTTTCCTTCAGCAGGAATTGATGAAGTTAACATAATTATCTTCATATCATCATTTACTTTGGAAAACATTAAATTTGTTCTTACTTTTTTAATTTCTTCTGCAAAAGATGAATTTGGTTTTTCAACAACAATTAATTCTTTCATTTTTTCCCCTTCTTTCCTACTTGAGGAATATTACCTATTACAGCAATTCCTAATTTCTTTTCAACTTCATCACTTGATTTAATACTATTATCAAAGTAATAGAAAATAAATAGAAGCATTACTGAAATAGCAATTCCTGCAACAAAACAAATTCCCGTTGTCTTAACTACTTTAATATTGTAAGGAGATTTTTGTACTTCTGCTTTATCAATAATCGTAACATTTTCTAAATTATATATTTCTATAACTTCATCTCTAAAGACATTTGCAACCGTATTAGCAATTTTAGCTGCAAGTTCAGCATTCTTATCACTAACACTAATTTTAATAATTTCCGTATCATTTTCATTAGTTACAGTTATATGGCTATACAATTCAGAATAAGAATAAGATAATTTTAAATTTTCAATTACTTGATTTAATACCTTTTTACTTTTTACAATAACACTATAAGTAGATACTAACTTTTGATTTAAAACAATGTCACTTTGAGTAATTGTTGATTTAGTACTATCTGTATCCTTGCTTACCAAAATTAAAGTCGTATCTCCTTTATACATAGGAGTCTTTAGTGTTAAAGTATAAACAATTCCAAATAATAAAAATGCAAATGATATAGCAATAATAATTGAAATTCTTTTCAAAAAGTATAAAAATAAGTCTTTTAAATCTACCTCTTCCATAAAACACAACAATCCTTTCTTTTGTTCTAGTAAAACTTAAACAAAAATATAAAGCATATATATATGCTCTACCCTTGGTGTTTACTAGATGCTTGTATCCTCATGCCTTCTCCCCTTTTTAATAGAATACAGTTCCACTTAGAACAATCTACCCTATAATATCATAAAATTATAAAAAAGGAAAGAAAAAATGGCACAAAAATATTTTTTTTTACTAAATTTTATTCAATTAATTAATTTTATTGATAAAAAATAAAAAAAAAACTTTTTTCAATTACTTTTTATTAAAATGAAAGTTTTTTCTTATATTTTTTTAGTAAACTAGTAATAATTAATATTAAAATAGTTACCACAAGAAGTATTATAGAAATATTTTTTAAATTACTAGATAAATCATAAAATATTTTTTTTATAATTAAAGTTATTGATTTATTCCAAAATAAAATATGTTCTATATCAATTCGAAGAAACATTATATTATTTACAATCATCATCATAATAGATGAAGTTATAAAAGGAATTATTAAAGCCTTTTTCTTAAAACTAAATCGAATTATAAATGCCAGTACAATAGATAAAATAGCAAGGATAATAGAAACTAAATTAATTCTCTTATTCCACTTATTAACACTTGGAGAAATAGATTCTAATTCTTCTGATATTATAATTCTTTTTATATATATCTTTATTACTTCATCAGTAAATTTATCCAAAGAATCTTCATCTGATACTTTTATATTATTTTTTTCTAAATAGGTTTTTATATTACTATTTAATTTATCTTGAATATTTTTGGTTTCTACATTTACTTTCTTACCACTATAAAGATTATTTATCATACCATCTACTTCTCTTTTTAAATCAGACTCCGTATAAATATCTTTTACGACTTCCATAGGAAGACCAGATGGTCTTAAATAATCTTCCATGGTACTTTCAATATTTTTAGCTAAATCTTCATAATAATGATTTTCATTCAATTTTTTTATTATGTAATTAGGATTTAAAATAGAAACTTTGAAAAAGAATAATATAAATGTAAAAAATACCAAAAATGTTAAAATAAATTCTAAAAAATAATAACTTAATATTTTTATTTTATTCATGTGATTCCTCCACTAGACGAGCATACACAACATATCGATGACTTTTATGTCCAATAGCATTAACTGGGTAACATGTATACATCATTAATATTTCCTCGTCATTTTGAATTGGCATATCATCCATTGAATCTTCTCCTATAATTTTGGTTCTTTCAAGTTTATAAGTATAATCTCCATAAATAGTTTTTAGATAAATTAATGAGCCTTCTTTAAGTTCCGGAATTCGATAGAAAAAACCCCAGTCACAGTGAGCATCTAAGATAATAGATCCACCTTCTCCTGGAAAATAACTTGCTGAAAAATGTCCAACTCCACTTCTTAATATATCTAAAGTATCTCCTTGATAAACTGGTAATTTCATATTAATTTCAGGTATTTCTAAACTAGCCCAAATTGTTCCCCAAGAAGGACGATTATTTAATCTTTTCTTAACCGTATTAAAGGATACTTCCTTACTTTCGTATTCTCCACTCGGTTTAACAGTAATCGCATTAACAAGCGATAGATAAGAATTAATTTGATTACCTATGAAAAGATAAACAAATAAGTAAATAAAAGAAGCAAAGAAAAAAGAAATTACTAATTGCTCAGCAATTTCTTTCCATGCTTTTTTTACTTTCTTATGCGTTTGCTTTTGCAACTTTTTTTGTAACATAAGCAGCACCTAAAACAGTAATAAATCCAGCTGCAACTAATACATAATTGTCGCTTCCTGTTTTTCTAGGTCTATCTCCATCTACAATTCTAGTAAATACTGTTTTACCATCGCTTTCATAAATAGTTAATACACCATCTTCTGATAATTCAGCAATTACTGAAGTATTAAGTTTAATGTCTCTAACGGCTTTAACTGCTTCCTTTTTAGAATCACTTGATAATTTAGTAAAACTTGTAGCTTTATCTTTTTGAGCAAGACCAACTATATAGTTAATTTTTTCAACAATATAATTTGCATGTTCATCAGAAATTTCATATTTTTGAACATATGCTTCAATGTCTCCAGAATATCTTTTTGCAGAAACAGTTTTTCCATCTACAATATAATCCTTCTCTAAAGCATCAAGTAAATTTGCAACTGCAGCTGAACCAGCATTAACATTAACAACACCAACAAGTAAAATTGCAACGATTACTGCTAAAAAACATTTTTTCATTTAAAATCCTCCCTTTCGTTTCAAATTCTACTATTAAATACAATAAAAATCAAGTATTTAAAGTAAAATATGTAAACTTTTTTATATTTTTTTACTATTTTTTTTAAAATTTAATAGTTTTATAGTTATTATTTAATTATTTTTTTTATTTTTTGGTTTATTATTTTCAATATCTAAATTAACATCTTCTAATTTTTTTATCATATCATGCATTACATCAATAGTTTTATCACGTACTTCAACGGCTGCATTTTTTAAAACTGGTGTTCCTTTATCAATTGCCATATCTACTAATTCTTGACATTTATCTTTAATCATATTTGATTTTTCTTTTGCAATAGATAAAACTTTTTCCTTATCTAGATCATTTAAATCATGACGAATCTCCGTGATTTTTTCTTCTATTAAATTAGATACATCATTAATAGATAATTCCTTTGCATCAGATACTAATTCTAACATCTTTTCTTTTAATTCACGCCTAGTTTCTTTTCCTTTCTTTGGAGCAAATAAAATTCCTAAACTTGCACCAATTGCAACTCCTAACAATAAATTACTAACGCTTCTTCTTCCCATTTTAAAATTCCTCCTCTTCTTCTATGGTTTCTTTACGTTTTCTCGTTTTAAATATTTTAGCAATTAAACCAACAATAGATTCAACCATCCTATCATTTACTAAAGATACTGAGCTGGTTACTTTATCAATAACTTGAAATACACCATTAACACTATTTATTTTTTTTTCAACATCTTCTAGTATCACATCTATTTTAGATATAGTAAAATTTAATCTTACAATTAATATTATTAATGCAATAATCAAAATTATACCTAAAACTGTTAATAAAATTAACAAAAAATCCATTTTTATTCCTCCTTATCATACATTGATTCTATTAAGTCAAATAAATTATCTTCTAAATTATCTTCATTTTTTACTTTTTGAACTTTCCCATCACTTTCTTCTTTAGATAAATCTTTATAATCTGTATTATAAGCAAGTCCTAAATCATTGTAATATTCATCAGCTTCACCAAGTGTTACTTTATCAATCGATGGCTTAGAATCAGTTTCTTTATTATATATTTTTTTTATTTCTTCTTTATGTTTTTCTCTTTTTTCTATTTCTTCTTTTTTATTTTTATTTTTATGTTCTTCTATTTCTTTTTCATCATCTCGATCTAAAAATAAATCATATTCTAAATCTCCAAATGCTTTATTCCTAATACTATCTACATCAAGTCTTGAAGGACGACTAGAAATTCTTATTTCTTTATTTTCTTTTACTTCCTCCTTTTTATAATTCTTATCTAAAATTCCATAAATTGGAGAAATTATTGGAGATGGTGTAAAAGTTTTAGATTTTGTCTCTTTAACTTTATTTGAATACATCGTATTTGTCTTTGGTGCTTCGTATTTTACTTCTTTTTTAGTTTCTTTTAACTCTCTTGACTTATTATACAAAGCTGGATCTGTTTTTTTAGTATTAACATAAATATTATTTTCAAAAGTCTCTTTTTTTTCTTGCTTTTTTTCTTTAGGTTTTGAATCAAATACAAAATCTTCATCATCAAAAATTAATTCTGTATTAATAATCGGAGACTTCTTAGGAGGTTTTATCTCTTTAACTTCCTCATTTTCTTTTACTTTAATTTCTACACTTTCTTCTTTTACTTCTTCTTTTTTTTCTTTTTTAATTTCTTTTTTTATTTCTTTTTCTTCTTCATCTTCTTCTCTTTTTACTGGTATTTCTACTTTCTTAGCAATTGTTTCCTTTAATTTTTCCTTTTTCTTTTCACTTTTAGGAGGAAGTGTTTCTTCCACCTCATCCTCTTCTTCTTCTTCAAAAAAGATATTTTTGAGTTTTTCCATGAATCCCATATTATCACCTTCCTAATCACTTGTTTCTGTTTTTATCACATCATCATCTTTTGCTGTAGTATTTTCGTATTTATCAAATTCTTCTACATATTTTAAGAAATTATCTTCTGATTTTTTAGATTTAAAGATATTAAATTCCTCCGTAGTAGTCTCAAGTTCACGATGACTTAATTTATATTTAATTGCACTATCATTAAACTTTATACTAGATAACATGTAACATACATTAGTAAAAGCATCATATAAATTATCTTCATCTACAATCATCTCTATTTTAGCATAATTATACATAACTTCCAAAAAATATTTTTTATTATCAAGTTTAGTTATGTCTATATATCCAAAATTATTTTTATAATTTAGATTCTTAGAATAAAAAATATTAGAATCTATTTCATGAGTAGCTTTTGTTTTATAATAATAAGAAACAATATCCACATATAAATAATAACTATTTTTCTTATCTCTAATTTCTAAATTATATTCTTTTTTTTCATTAACCATCGTACCACGTGGTTTATATAATTTATATCCTTCATATGATGTATTAGATAAATCGACATCCTTATACAAAATAGTATTTATAATACTGTCAAAACTTCTACTATCTACTTTTGATATACTACATCCTGTAAGTAGAATTAATAAAGTAGCAAGAACTAATATTTTTTTCATAATCCACCTACTCTTTAGTAACATTATAACAAATTTTTAGAAAAAGAAACACCTTTTTCTTCTTTTTTCCTCTTTATTACTAAAATTTTGTAAATTTGATTGTTAAGTTTTGTAAATTTTTCTTCATATTCAGTCATAATATTATCTAAATTTTCATTCTTATGCAAATCAAAAGTTATATTTTCAAAATAATATCCATAGTTATTAAATGATTTTATACTATAGCAAAATAAATCTTTATTATCAGTTTTCATCTCTATAATACAATCATTCTTAAAAATAAAATCATATTTTTCTAAAAATTGAAAACTAGAAAGCCTTCGTTTTTCATGTCTTTTCTTTGGCCATGGATCAGAAAAATTTAAATATATTTTATTAATTTCTTTATTAAATACTTCATCAATATTTATAGCATCAAGTCTAATTATTTTTAAATTAGGAAGTCCTTCAGGAATTTTTTTTAAAGCAAGAGCTAAAATACTATCGAACTTTTCTATTCCAATAAAATTAATATCTTTATATTTTAAAGCATTTTCTATTATAAATTTTCCTTTTCCCATTCCTATTTCTATATAGATTGGATTTGAGTTTTGAAATATACTACTCCATTTTCCAATAAAATCTTTTGGATTTTCAATATAATAAGGAGAATTCTCCATAATTTCTTTTTTATTTTTAACATTTCTTTGTCTCATAAATCTCTCCCAAAAAGTATTATACACGAAAATCAAATTAAGTAAAGAAGCATATACTAAATGTGAGGAGGAAATATGAATAACCAAATGCCTTATATGGATCCAAGTTATAATTCAGGAGGAATGGGAATTGTGAATCCTAATTTTAATTGGAATCAAATTGAAAGAATGAACAATCGAATTAATCGTTTAGAGCGTCAAGTTAGAATTCTTGAAAACCGAGTAAATAGATTAAGTAGTAATCCAAGTTTTTTAAAGAATGAATACGATGATAATGATAACATGTATATGCTTTAAGAATAAATAATCATTGCAGAAAAACAATATAATTGTTCTTCTCCACATACGGATATTGCTACTTGATATTTAATATCAATAACATCAATATCATTTTCATCTAAATACTTATTAACATCCTTTTCTAAATCACTTTCATGTTCTTCATCAAATATTTTAACTTTCATAATATCACAATTAAATTATAATTTATAATAGAATCCTTTTTTGTCAAAAAATAGAGGTTTCTATTTTTTTATAAAAAGATGTTGTTGAAAACTAATTATTAATTTATCAACAACATCTCATTTAATTTTTTTAAGGATTTAATCTATTAGGTCCACGGAATAAAAACATTGATTCTTTAATTGTTGGAATATTTAACATAAGCATAGTTAATCGATCAAGTCCGATAGCAAATCCACCATGAGGAGGACACCCATATTTAAAGAATTCTAAGTAAAATTCAACATCACGTCCTAATCCTTTTTCTTTGGCATTTTTAACAATTTCTTCATATCGGTGTTCACGTTCAGCACCGGTTGTAATTTCAATTCCATTCCAAATTAAATCATAACCTTGAAGTTTTCCATTTTCATCTCTCATATGATAAAATGCTCTTTTTTCTGCTGGAAAATCAATTACAAATAAAAATTCATGATTAAATTTATCACGTGCTAAATCTTTACAAAGTCTTTCAGCTTCTGTAGTTAAATCAACTTTTTCCTCATCATTTACAATATATCCGTATCTTTCTTCTAATTCCTTATAAATATCCTCTAGTCTCATGCAAGGAAATGGTAAAGTAGGTACATTTATATCAACATCAAATACACGTTTTATTTCTTCTCCCATTTCTTCTTTTACTTTAGAAAAAGCATAACTAATCATTTCAGCTTCTAAATTCATAACATCATTATATGAATCAATATAGGCAAATTCTACATCAAAACTCGTAAACTCAGTTGCATGTTTTGAAGTATTGGAATTCTCTGCTCTAAAACAAGGTGCTACTTCAAAAACTCGATCAAATCCTGATGCCATAGCCATTTGTTTATAAAACTGAGGACTTTGAGCAAGATAGGCTTTTCTATCAAAATATTTTACTTCAAAAACTTCACTTCCGGATTCACTTGCAGCACCAATAAGCTTTGGTGTATGAATTTCTGTAAAGTTATTATTATATAAATATTCTCTTAAATATCTTGTTAATGTACTTTGAACTTTAAAAATCATATTATTTCTTTCATTTCTAAGATCTATAAAACGATAATCAAGTCTAGTATCCAAATTAACTGTGCTTAAATCATTATAATTAAAAGGTTTTTCTTCTAAACTTTTACTTGTAATAATAATCTCACTTGGAATTATTTCCATTCCTCCCATTTTAACCTTAGGAGCTTCTTTTAAAATTCCTTTTACCTTTATAGTACTATCAATAGTTAAATTATCTACAATTTCGTTTAATTTTTTATTATCATCATTTTTTTCAACAGTTACTTGAACTTTACCAGTTGCATCTTTTAAAACAATAAATTGTACCCATTGTAAATTACGTATATTTTCAATCATTCCTGAAAATTCTATTTCTTTTTCATAATAATTTTTTAAATCTTTGGCTAATATTTTCATATATAAAAACTCCTTCTCTTAAACTTCTATTATTATATACTTTTTTTCTTATAAATTCAATGAGTTATTAATTTCTTTTTTATTTTAGATTCTACAAGAATTCCCTTTTGCTTCATTATTTCAATTGTTTCTTTAAAAAAATATGCAATCTATTTTTTTCTTCTTCATCAATTTTATTTCTTAGATCCTATAAGATATTTTTTATATCAATCATTTATAAATATTGCATCTTTTATTAAAAAGCCATCATAAATAATACTTAATATTATTTTTCGATTTTCATTTACTTGATATTCGTATTCTTTTCCCATAATATATCTCCTAATATTCTTTTATTATACATATTATAAAGAAAAAGTAAACTAAAAATAAAAACCAAAAGTTCTTCTCACTCTTGGCTTATAATTTGTAATCAATTACTCCATTTATATTGTTCTTTATAATTTGTCATAAAACTATAATCATTCAAATCCCTCTGAAGTCTTCCGATTACAATACCTGGTAAAACATTCTGACTTTTGGCAAATTTTTTAATGTTTTGATAATTATCTATATCTCCTTCTTTAAACATTTGATACTTATCATCATCTATCAAAACATTTTCAGCAAATTTATCTGCTTTTGTTTCTATTTCTCCATCTATGAAGTTATAATCAATAAAGTAATTATTAAATTCTTCATTAACTAAATGTCCTATTTCGTGAAACAATGAAAACCAAAAAATATCCGAAAAAGACTGTCTAATGGTCATACAAAGTGATATTTTATCATTTCTTTTTTGAATAAAACCCTGAACAGGAGCTCCTTTAAAATTTCTTACTACTTCAAATGCAATTCCGCATTCTGAAAAAATTTTTTTTAATTTTAAAATCATTTCATTAGGTTCTAAAAACATTGTATCTTTAATTTCATTATATTTTGTTTTTAATTTATCCTTATCAAAAAAAGAACTAATAACCATTTTACTAGTGTAATATTCACATATTTTTTGCCATGCATAAAGAACATACACATTTACCCTATTTTTCTTAGATCCTCTAAATGCAACCTGTTGAAATGGTAAATTAGGAATTGCAGTTAAATCATTTAAATTTAAAAACCTTCTCATATTTAATACCACTAATGACTTATTTTGATTATTATCAATTATTTTTTCCTGTTCAAGATATTTTGTAATATCTCTTAAATCATTTAAAATGGCAAATTCTTCTTCTTTAATATTGTTTATTTTTTCAAGTTCAATAATTTCATCATCGTATAATCCTTGCAAATTAATCCAAAAAGAAGTAGGTATATTTAGTGCATACTCCAAACTATTTGCAAATTTAGAAGAAATATTTTTTTTACCATTTATTACTTCACTTACATGTTTTGCAGAAAAACCAGTTCTAATTGCCAATTCTTCTTGACTTATATTTCTATCCAACAATACTTCCTTTATTGTTTCACCAGGATGTATTATTAAATCAAGGGATAATCCATTCACATTTTCCATCATGATAATCTGCCACTCCTTTCACATTTATCTTACTACATTTTCTCAAAGACATCACATCTTTACTATCCACAAGTGGTTCTACTATTAGTCTATAGTTTTTATTTAAACTTATTCCATATAAATTATCTAAAGAACCAACTAATGGATGAGGTTTGCCAATTCCAATCTCTAAATATTCTAAAAAATTATTTGTTGACTTCAATTGATTAAATCTCAGTTTAATCTTACGTGCCATCTCTAGTCCAACTTCTTTTATAAGTAAATTAGAATTACTCAGTATTTTATTTAATTTTTTGTTATGTACTTCTATCTCCAAAGCAATTCCTCCTCTTGTGATTACCTATTAGGTAATTTAATTATATACTATTATTAAACAAAATACAAGCATTTTTGAAACAAAATTAAAGAATCAAGGGATTTCTCTCTTGATTCTTTATTTTAATTATTCAATAATTTTTGAAACTGATCCAGCACCAACAGTTCTTCCACCTTCACGGATTGAGAACTTAGTTCCTTGTTCAATTGCAATTGGGTGAATTAACTCAACAGTAATTGTAACATTATCTCCTGGCATAACCATTTCAGTTCCTTGAGGTAACTCAATAACACCAGTTACATCAGTAGTTCTGAAATAGAATTGTGGTCTGTAGTTTGCAAAGAATGGTGTATGACGTCCACCTTCTTCTTTAGATAAAACGTATACTTCAGCTTCAAATTTTGTATGAGGTGTAACACTTCCTGGTTTAGCAAGAACTTGTCCACGTTCAACGTCTTCTCTTGCAATTCCACGAAGTAAAACTCCAGCATTATCTCCTGCTTCAGCAAAATCTAATTGTTTTCTGAACATTTCAATTCCAGTTACAACTGTTTTTTGAGTAGGTTTAATACCAACGATTTCTACTTCATCATTTAATTTTAATTGTCCACGTTCAACACGTCCTGTAACAACTGTTCCACGACCAGTGATAGTGAATACGTCTTCAATACTCATTAAGAATGGTTTGTCGTTATCTCTTACTGGTGTTGGAATCCATTCATCAACTGCATTCATTAATTCTTCAATTGCAGCTACATACTTAGGATCTCCTTCAAGTGCTTTTAATGCAGAACCACGGATAATTGGAGTAGTATCTCCTTCAAATCCATATTCATTTAATAAATCACGGATTTCCATTTCAACTAATTCTAATAATTCTTCATCATCAACCATATCGCACTTATTCATGAATACAACCATTCTAGGTACACCAACTTGACGAGCAAGTAGGATATGTTCACGAGTTTGTGCCATAGGTCCATCAGTTGCAGCAATAACTAGAATTGCACCATCCATTTGAGCTGCACCAGTAATCATGTTCTTAACATAGTCAGCATGTCCTGGACAGTCAACG
>ONSF01000083.1 GCA_900320425.1 uncultured Eubacteriales bacterium
ATGATTACAAGAGATGCAAGAGTTAAAGAACGTAAGAAATATGGTCTTAAAAAAGCTCGTCGTGCACCACAATTTAGTAAGAGATAAAAAATTACATATTTTCAAGAAGAAAAAGCCTTATTTTGGGGCTTTTTTATGTGCCAAAATGGTGAGTTTTAGTTTATTGACTACAAGTAGGCTAGAAATCTCTATGTTTAAAAAGTGAAAAAGGCATATTCAAAATATAGAATATTTCAAGAACACTCAAGTAGGAAGAAATTCCTCCTTTTTTCGTGTTATAATATAGGTAGAAATTTAATTTCTTATTTGAATAATTTATTAACCCTAGAATCATTTCCTGTTAAATTAAAAGAAATGGATATATGATTTTAGCATGAAGGGAGAAAAATTATGAATCAAGAAAAAATTGGAAAGTTTATTGCAAGGTGTCGTAAAGATAAAAAGATGACTCAATCAGAATTAGCAGAAAAATTAGGAGTTACTGATAAATCAATTGGTAATTGGGAAAACGGTAGGAACATGCCTGATTTATCTTTATTTAAGCCATTATGTGATGAATTAAACATAACTATTAATGATTTATTAAGTGGTGAGAAAATAAATAAAGATAAATATCAAGAAAAGTTTGAAGAAAACATAGTTAATACAATTGATTATTCTACTAAAAGAATAAATATATATGGAAATATAATTGGTTTAATAATAGTTATATTTGGATTATTTATATCCATGTCAGCAATTATGATATTTCCAAGTGAAAGTAGTTGGGGGTCTATTTATTCAGTATTTGGTATTATTATATTTGTTATTGGTATTTCAAAATTAGCAAAGAAAATTCCAATTGGTAAAAGATTACTATTAATACTTGCTATATTTTTAGTATCACTTGGAATATTATTCATTACTGATTATATAAATGTTAAAAAAAATAATGTAGCACCTATGTTTAGAAAAACCACTACATACTTAGGTGGAGATGAAGAATTACTATATTATGACACACCATTCTATGATGTCATTAAATGTAATGATAAATTCAATATAGTAAAAAACAAAAACTATACTTACGACGAATTATTTGAATATTGTGAGAACAATAAGTAATGAATAATTGAAAAAATAGATGTCGTTAAGACTTGTTAAGACACATTTTAAAATAGGTAAAAATAAAACGTATGGGACTCGTTATGTAGGCGACGGGTAGGCTACAAATACCCATAAATGCCCATGAATAAAGGAAAACTGATTTTCAAAGAGATAGAAAATTATTTTAAAGTTTGGAAAAGTCCTTTTATGAGCTTTTTTGTATATTATAAAAAAATTTACTTGATGATAATAATAAAATGGAGGTATAGTTATGAACGAAAACGAAATAATGAAGTTAATGAATAAAATTAATTATGGTTGGGTAGATAAAAATAATATAAAACATATAAATGATTTTGATACATTTTCAGATCGATATATACTTCAATCTCCAGATGATATAATTAAAAATCAAGTTGGAGTATGTTGGGATCAAGTTGAATTAGAGAGGTATTATTTTAAAGATATTAATAATTCTATAAAAACTTTTTTTATAGTTTATTATGATAATGATAAATGTCCTACACATACATTTTTAATATTTGAAAAAGACAATAAATATTATTGGTTTGAACATTCGTGGGAAAAATTTAGGGGAATTCATGAATATGATACCTTGAATAATTTATTAAATGATATAAAAAATAAGTTTATTTATTATGAGTTAAATAATAAATATAATGATGATAATCTTAAAATCTATGAATATACTAAACCAAAATATAATATATCTGTACAAGAATTTTTTAAACATTGTGAAAATGGTAATTTGATTGATTTACAAAATTACTAATTTAGTTAAAAATACAGAAATTATGTAAACAATCAATTACTATGATATAATGTCTATAGAGGTGTTAAAGTAATGAATGAATATATTAATTTAGATGAACAAAATATTGATGAAGAGCATATTTGTTGTGCAATTGGTGATCCTAAACACAAGAGTGGTGTTGATAAAAAGAAAGAATGGATTAAAAGTAAATTAAAAGATGGACACGTATTTAGGAAACTAAATGCACGAGGAAAAACTTTTATTGAGTATGAACCATTAGAAACATCTTGGGTTCCTATTAATGGAAAAAATTATATGTATATTTATTGTTTATGGGTTGCTGGAAGTTTTAAAGGAAAAGGAATCGGAAAGGAATTATTAGAGTATGCAATAAATGATGCTAAAAAAAAGAAAATGAGTGGAATTTGTACATTAGTATCATTAAAAAAGAAACCATTTATTGGAGATAAGAAATTTTTTTCTCATTTTGGATTTAAAGTAGTAGATTCTATTAATGATTATGAATTAATGGCACTACCTTTTAATAATAATGATACTCCTAAATTTAGTGATAGTGCTCGTAAGATGAAAATTGAAAGTCGTAATTTTACTATTTATTATTCTAACGAATGTCCTTATGTTGAATATGAAGTAAAAGAATTATCTGATTATGCAAAGGAAAAAGAAATTAAATTAGACTTTGTTAAAGTTGATTCAATAGATAAAGCCAAAAATGTCCCTTGTGTATTTAATAATTGGGCTAATTTTTATAAAGGTAAATTTATTTCAAATACCATATTAAATGCTAATGCCTTAGAAAAGTTATTAAGGTAATTTTAAGGATAGTTATGAAAAAAAAATTAAATGATATTAGAAGTGTAAATAAAAAAAATAATATAAAAAATAATGTAATAAATACGTTATTAATATTATTTTTGGGAGTAATTTTAGGTATATTTTCTAAATTCCTTGATAATTTAGCTATAGATAATTTCATTTGGTGGCATAGAATAATTGAACAATTAGATTTAAATAATTTTTTTTCAGATATTTCAGTTTGGTTATTCCTTGCTATTACAATTTCTATATTTAGTAAATCTCCTTTTAGAGCAAGTATTAATGTATTATTATTCTTTTTAGGCATGAATATTAGTTATCATTTATATACTATTTTCTTTAGTGGCTTTAATCCTAAAAATTATATGATGATTTGGTATGGAATTTCTTTGATATCACCCATTTTAGCATATATTGTTTGGTATGCTAAAAGTGAGGCAAGATTATCAATAATTATAGATAGTATAATTTGCTTTGTTATGCTTTCTTGTTCTTTTAATATAGGTATGTGGTATTTTGAATTTAAAGGTATTTTATATTTATTAGTATTTCTTGCAACTATTGTTGTTTTATATAAAAATAAATTAAATATGCTAATTAGTATAATTATAGGTTTAATTTTATCTTTTATAATAAAAATACCTTTTATAAATTTTTAAAATTTATTTTGATAATAAAAAAGTTTGATATAATGAATTTTTAGTATTGTGATAGAAATTTAAAAAAGTAAAGTTGATTATTATACCTATAGGTGTTAAAATAATAATATGTTGTAGGAGGAAAAATGAAAAATATAAGTGAAGAAGAGGCAAAAAAAGAATTAGAAAAAGGGTATGAAAACGCTGAAAAAATATTAAAAAATCAAGATAAAATGGAAGAATTTTTACAAAAGGCTGAAAAAAAGTTAAAGAAAATGCCAATTGCCGGAGATACTTTAGCAATGATACCAACGATGATTTCTTTAATTAAAAGTTATATAAAAAAAGAATATAAAGATATTCCAATGGGAACAATAATAGCTGTTATAAGTGCTTTAACATATTGGATATCTCCAGTTGATATATTTCCTGATAGTATTCCAGGCATTGGATATATAGATGATGCTGCTGTTATTTCAGCTTGTTTAAAATTTATTGGTACAGATTTAGCTGATTATAAAAAAATGGCGTGAAGAAAATCAAAAAGTTGCAATTTAAATCATTTAGGAATAATTATGGATAGAAATAAACAAATAATAAGAGTAAGTATTTATGGAATTATTGTAAACATTGTTTTAGTTGGATTTAAAAGCTTTATAGGTTTACTTGCAAATTCTATTGCAATTATTTTAGATGCCATTAATAACTTAAGTGATGCATTATCTTCAATTATAACGATTATAGGAACAAAATTGTCTCTTAAAATGCCAAATAAAAAACATCCTTTTGGATATGGAAGAGTAGAATATTTTTCTTCTATTATAATAGCTATCTTAGTTTTTATTGCAGGACTTACCTCTTTAAGAGAATCAATTTTAAAAATAATTAAACCTGAAATTGCCAATTATTCTATATTATCTTTAATAGTAATTGCTGTTGCTGTCTTAGTAAAATTTTTCTTTGGAAGATATGTTAAAATGGAAGGTGAAAAGTTACGTTCTAATAGTTTAATTGCAAGTGGAATGGATGCCATAAGTGATTCTATTTTATCATTTTCAACGTTAATTGCTGCCATTGTAAGTTTTATTTGGAAAGTAAGCTTAGAAGGATATTTAGGAGCTATTATTTCTATTATTATTTTAAAGTCTGCTTTTGAAATATTGAAAGAAACTATTGATGAGATGATTGGTTCAAGAAGTGATATAGAATTAACAAAAAATATTAAAAAAACAATATGTAATTCTAAAGAGATACTTGGAGTATATGATTTAACCTTGCATAGTTATGGACCAAACAAGATACTTGGAACAGCTCATATTGAAATTCAAGATAGTCTAACAGCAAGAAATATCCACAGATTAACAAGAAGAGTGGAAATGGAAGTATACGAAAAATATGGAATTATTTTGACTCTAGGAATTTATGCAACCAATGAAGTAGGTGAATTTAAAGAAATAAAGTCATATCTTAAAAAAATTATAAAACAATATAAAAGTATTATCCAAATGCATGGATTTTATGTTGATGAAGAATTAAAAATTATTTCTTTTGATTTAATTTTTGATTTTGAAGAAAAAAATGTTTCAAAAATTGTTCAAGATATAAAAGATACTTTAAAAGATAAATATTCTGAATATAATTATAGTGTAATAATTGATGCAGATATTAATGATTAAAAGATAAATAAACATATTAAAAAATGTTGATAGAAATATAATAAAGGTGATTTTGTGAAAATAAAGAATGTAACTTTAAATGAATTAAGAGATTATTATAAAAGACAACAAGAGTTTGTTATTAGAATTAGAGAATATAAAGAAAATTCTAAAGATAATAAAGATAATAAAGATATTGTTTATTATAATGGTATTAAAGCTTTTGAAATAGATAATAATCCCAATCAAGATGAAATAACTATTAATTTAATTGATAATGTAATTGGAGTAAAAAAGGCAAATATAATCGATTCTCGAAATAATAATTACAATTTAATAGAGGCTCTCTATGAATTAAAAAAAGAATTATTAGATTATTTTTCATTTAATATAGAATCTATTGAATTGATAAAATCACCATCATCATTTTCTAAATATAAAGCAGGAAGTATTCTAAATTATTTATATGAAGTTGTTTTAGAAGAATATCAAAGTAGTATAAAAGACTTTAATATTGAAGATATAATTGATAATTTAGAAAAAAATGGAAAGGCTATTATAAAAATAAACAATAAAAAGTTAACTATAAAAGATTATATAGCTTTAGAATACTATTTTAAATATTATTGTATTATGGTAAATAATACATATAATGATAAAACAGGGTTTAAAATTTGTAAAATTCACTATAAAAAAATACCTGAAATTATAATTGATTTTAAAAGTGACAAATTTAATATATTTAATCTAAATATAAAAAAAGCAATAGATAAATATTTAGAATATGTTAAAAAGGAAGAAAAAAAGTATCAACATATATTTATGACAAATGAAAAATATTACCAAAGAATTAATAAAGATATACTTCCATTTGAAGAAGAATACTGTACTAATGAAGGATCAAAAGATAAAGGTAGAATTGATTGTAGTTATGTAATTATTAATAATAAAAAGTTAACAGATATTTATTTAGTTGAGCTAAAAGTGAACGATGGTGTAGTTGATGGAACAAATGGAGTTAATAAACATTTTATAGATATTAATAAAATGCTAAAAAATAAAAATAAATTTATAAAAAAAGTTAGAGATAGAGTAGAATATCAATTGTCTTATAATAAAAATAAAATGAAGTTAAATGGAAATCCTAAATTACATTTTGATACGATAATTGCAATTACAGATAAAGATAAAGAAACATTAGTTTTAAATAAATTAAATCATCTAAATAATGATTCTTTGGTAAAACAAGATATAAAAGCTGAAAAATTACCTAAAGATAGTCAAACAATATATAACCATTTACAAGTATTAAGAAAACAAATAGGACAAGATAATGTAAATATATATATTGATAATAATTACTGTGAAAATAATTCTAAACCATCTAAATTAACTTTGATAAAGATAACAAAAGATAAAATAGAATTTTAAATTTAGGTTTAATTACCTTATTTAATAGATAAAAAACGACTTTTATAACACAAGAATATAATCTTGTGTTCTTTTAAAAAATTAATGATATAATTTACTTATAATTAATTATTTGAAAATTTATAATTATAATAATGAAAATAGGAGGTTGAAATTTTGAAAGTTAGAATAATAAAAGGTACCAAACAAATTGGAGGATGTATAACAGAAATATGTGTTAAAAATTCTAAAATAATAATTGATTTTGGTAATGATTTAAAAGAATCTAATGATAATTTTGAACTTATTGGATTAACAAAGGGAAAATCTATTTATGATGGAGTATTTATTACTCATTCTCATGGAGATCATATTGGTTTAATAAATAAAATTAATAAAGATATTCCTGTATATGTCGAAGAAAAAACATTAAAAATTCATAATTTAACATGTGATTTTTGTAATAAAGAAAAAGTTACAAGAGAAATTAATACTTTTACAATAAAACCAAATACTAAAATGGAAACTATTCAGGATAGATGTATTTTTAATAATGGTGATATACAAGTATATACTTATATGGGAGATCATTCTTCTTATAATTCGTGCATGTTTTTAGTTGTTGGAGATGGAAAGAAGTTGTTACATACAGGAGATTTTAGAAATCATGGAAGAAGAAATAATGTAATTAGAAATTCTCTAAAAAAAATTGGAAAAGTAGATATGTTAATTACAGAAGGGACTACTTTAACTAGAAATATTGAAAAATTTAAAACAGAAATTGAACTAGAAAATGAAGCTGTTAAAATTATGAAAAAATATGATGAAGTTTTAGTAATGCAGTCATCGACTAATTTTGATAGAACAACATCTTTTTTAAAAGCATCAATTAGAACTCATAAAAAATTTATATTAGATTTGTTTTCTTATCATTTACAAGAGATAATTAATCGATTTATTATTATTGATAATATTCAAGTTTATTTATGGAAACCATATAAATATAAATTTATCAAAGATGGGTCTTTTAAAGAAAAATACTATGATATTGATAGAAATTTATTTAGAGCTTTTCCATATTTTACTATGGAGGTTAAAGAATCAATGCTTCCTGATATTAAAAAATTATATGAAAAAGGATTGCTAAAAAATGCATGTTTAATTTATTCTATGTGGAATGGGTATATAGAGAAAGAAGAAAAGTTAAAAAAATTTTTAGAAGAATTAAAAAAAATGAATATTGAGATTATTTATTTACATACATCTGGTCATGCTGATAAAATGGCTTTTAAAGAATTAAATGAAATCACTAATCCTAATCAAACTATTATCATTCATACAGAACAAGGAAGTTTAGGAAATAATATTTTTAATAATGTAATAGAAATAAGTGATGGAAAAATTGTAGAAGTAGAATAAATATTTTTTTGGTGTTATACTTAAAAAAGATGATAAAATGATTTTATCTGAATTTGATTAATGTAAGATTAATTCAAGTAATTTTGAAAAATTAAAAAAAATGGAGGTAATTTATGAAAAAATATATGGAAATAATAAATAAAAGTTTTGGAGCGGCATTTTTAATATCACTTGGTGATTA
>ONSF01000079.1 GCA_900320425.1 uncultured Eubacteriales bacterium
ACTAGGCATCATGATAGTTACACAACATCTATATTTTGCATTTCTATTTTCTTGGTTATTGAGTTTTCTAAGTAATTTTATAACACATTGATATTTTGGTAAATTTGGATTTAAAGCAAGTTCATCATCAGCATATCTGGCAGTATATATACCTGGTTCTCCATTCAATGCATCTACAAACAATCAAGCATCATCTGTCATTATTGGATATTCTATATTATTGTCTTTGCAAAAAGATAATATTGCTGTTGCTTTAATCAAAGAATTTTCTTCTATAGTGAAACCAGTTTCTTCAATTTCACCTCTATTCCAACCAATATCTTCCATACTTAATACTTGAATATCTAAATTCATTTCATTTATTATATTTTGCAAATCTTCTACTTTTCTTTTATTAGTAGTTCCAAAAATTAACTTCATGTAAAACCTCCTAGTTTATTTTTTTAGATTTTCCTTTTACATCATCTTTAAATACTTCTATTTCGTGTTTCATTATATCATTTGTTATATCAAGACTATCTAAATACTCTATCATTGAAGCAGTATCACTTATGAAAAACTTTTCATCATCTTGATATGCAGCAATCGGACTATCTCCAACATTGTAAATCATTTTTATATTTTTCAAAGTTATATCTGGATTATTTAAATCTATAAGTTTAATTCTTTTTATAACATCTTCTCTTGATATTTCTTCAAAACTATCTATTGTTTGCCCATCTTCAGCACTTTCAAAATAATATTTATTATCCTTTTTAAAAATAGGATAAACAAATCCATTTAAAACTAAATCACCAAATATATTTAGTGTTCCAACTAAAAAATATCCATCTATTAAATTACTTATATATTTATCTTTTAAACTTTTATATTTGGCTAAAACTTCTTCTGTTTGACCAGGATTATAACTAAACTCATCCAACAAAGAAGCAATATTTTCACTATCACCTGGACTATAAGTTGATATTCTAAATAAAAACTCATCGCTATTTGGTGCATAATTCATATTACTTGCAAATTCAAGTAATTCTAAATCTGTTATTTCTCTATTTAATTCTAAATTAAATTTTTTAATAACATTATCTACATTAGAAGCACCACTCATTTTAATACATTCTATACATGCATCATTTATATTATCTAGTTTTTTTGCTGAATCAAATCCTCGTCTTTCATCTGTTGACCATACTATCCACTCATTATCATTTGTTTTAAATATACAATTAGAACAAGAACTTCTTCCTACACCTAAAATTAATTCTTCACCTAATCCTAATCTTGTTAAAACTTTACACAATGCTTTTAAGGATTTAATTTCTTCTTTTGTTATAATTCTAGATTCAGGATGTATTTCTATAAATGTATCAACATCATAATCACATTCTTTAAAGCAATCTTTATTTTTGTTATTTTCCATATACTCCTCCTAAGACAAAATATATTATACATTATAATTAATTAGCTAACAATTAAGTTTACATTGTTTATTAAAAATAAGTATATTTATTAATTTTTTCAGAATGACTTGATTAAATATTCAACCAGAGTTAACATCACAACGATTGGAGGAATATTTAGACTCTCGAAAAAACTTATAAAGAAAATCTATTTTTACATATTCTTTATTTTACATTGGAAACTTTTTATCATTCTGCTTATCCTAATTACCCAAAGGATGTAGAAAAAGAAATATTAAAATTTTTAGATTTACTTGATAAATATATTGATCATCATTATAAAGATTATGATATTTATAATGAAGAATTTATTAGAAAAATTACTTTTAAGAAAACAAGATAATGTAATATCACTCTATATTATCTTTTTTCAAACATTAATTTTTATTATATTCTAAATTCCATAAAACTATTGAATTTATTAAAAACTGTAAAATAATAACAAAATTAGAGAAAAAAATGTTATAATTATTATTGAATAGATAAAGTCTTAGGAGGTATGTAATGAGAGAAGAAGATTTAGCAAGAGCATTGGCTGAATATTTGAGAAGAGAACGATTAAACAATGAGATTAATCTTAAGAAAATAGAAAAAAACAATTTATACTACGATAATCTAATACTGAATAACGAAATACTTAACATAAATAAAGAATATGATTATAAAGTAGATAAAAATAGAAGAATTTACGATGAAACTAATGATGAAATAAGAATACCTTCACAAATAATTTATTATGATTCTACTGCTGAAGAAATAGAACGAGCAAAAATTAAATTTATGCAAGATGATACACAAGTATTAAATGGTTCATCACCAAGTTATTTGAGAGAAGATGTAGGTGTTATAATTACATCAATAACTAGAAATATCAATAGTATTGATTATTCTTGGAATCATTCCAATGAAGTTCAACAAGTAGCAATTCTTGAAGCAAAAAAACAAGGATATGCATTTAATCATAATACCCCACAATTTATGTTAGATAATCCCGAATTAATTAGATTATCAATCGCTAAAGATATAAATACTATTAACTTTATTCCAAATTATGCAATAACAGATGAATTAGTCTTGTATGCTAAAGAACTTGCTTTGAAAAATAATTATGTATTATCAAATGATAGTCCTAGTTTTTTTAAAAAAGATATAGAAATAATTAAACAGTCATTAAGACTAAATAAAAATATAAATGATTATGTCATTTGGTATCTTCTTACACCTGAACAATTTACTGATATAGAAAACTATATCATAGATAATCACTTGGATTATATTATAACTTATAAGAGTCCTTTTAAAAGTAATCCTGATATATGTATAATTAGTGCTAAAAATGATCTTGGTAGTGTTAATTATTTTAATTGGGAATCCTTGCTTGAAAACAAAGAAGCAGGAGAAAGAGTTGTTGATACATTAATAGAACAAAATTATGTTTTAAGTAATAATTCTCATTATAAATTGAAAGAGATTCCTAAATTATGTTTAAGTTCAATAAAAAATGATATTCATAGTGCAAGATATTTTAGTAAAGCAATACATTATTTATTAGCAACTGATTTGGAAGAATTAGGAAATATTAAAGATCAATTAGGCAATGATTGTAGAGAAATGATATATGAAATAAGACATTACTTAATTCAAAATGGATTTTATTCACTAGAACAAATTGCAAAATTTAAGGTTCCATTATTAAAAGATGAGGTATTACTAGATTATTATTTAAAACAGTTAGGAATGCCAAAAGATGCTGAAGATGAAGAAGTAAAACTTTTCTATGACAGAGTTAAAGATTTCCTTAAAACTACCTTATCAACTCCAGTAAGTGTTACAGATACTAGAAAAGTATTTCACATGATTGGTGAGAAGAAATGGGAAGACTATCGTAGAGAAAATAATGACTATTATACAAATATTTTTAATAGAATATGTGATTCATTAGAAAAGAATAATAATTTTATTAGTGCCCTAAATGAATTAAAGTTTCTAATAAAAATAGATGATGTGTTAGATGAAAGAAAATATGATTTATTTAATGCTTTTATTGAATATCATCAATTGTATCATAGTTCAAATGCTGAAAACAAAATGGAACTATTACAAGCAAAAAGAGATGATATATCTAAAAATGCTGCATTGTTTATTTCAAAAAGTAAAGAAGATTTCATCAGTGAGCAAATGGCTTTATTTGATGAAAAATATAAACAATTTTTCACTATTAGAGTTGATAACCCTATTATTAGAAAAAAAGTTGTTGAAATTAAACAAAGAGATATGTTAAAAAAATTATTTAATAGTCACGATGAAAGTCTAATGCAAAAGTTAGATATTATTAAAAATAAATATTTGGCATATAACTATAATGCTGCAATCAGTAAAGATATAATACCACAAATTATAGAACAATTTATTTCACAATTAATAACAAACAATGTATCAAGTGTTGATGATATTTTAGCTGGATCTAAACCTGCAAGATTTGATGAATATGAGAATTATGAAAAAGTTGTCAAATTAATCAATAGATTAAATAGTCATAATATAAGTTATGATGGTCAAGAAGTAAACAAGTATAGGGATTTCATAATATTTGATGGTCAAAAATATGTATATAATGGCATTGAATTTAATGATAACGAATTAGTACAAATAATGGGATACAAAGATTTAAAGTATGTCTTTAGTAAAGTTAGAAGTGAAATTATTCAAATCGCTAAAGGAATAGATAAATTTGATAAATTAACTGGGGAAGATATAAAATCAGTTATAGGAGAATGTCCATTTACTGATGAATATTATGAATTTAATCCA
>ONSF01000081.1 GCA_900320425.1 uncultured Eubacteriales bacterium
AGACTTAAAGAAGAAGGATTTTATGTAATAGGTAGAATTACAACCTTTAAAGATGATTATTATGCTGCTGATAATCCTGATAATGTAATTAAAAGAACTGATGGAAGTTTATTAAAACATAATGGTTCATATTGGCCGAGTGCATATAACCGTGATGTTTGGAAGTTTAATGTAGATTTAGCCAAAGATGCTGTTAATTTATTTAAATTTAATGAAATACAATTTGATTATTGTAGATTTCCTGATAGATTAAATAGTTATGATAAAGCAGGTACAATCGATTATGGAAATAAATATTCTGAAGAAAAAGCGGAAGCTATTCAAAAATTTTTGTTTTATGCAACCGACGAACTTCATAAGTTAAAAGTTTATGTATCAAGTGATGTATTTGGAGAATCTAGCTGGGGATATGTAACAGGATATGGACAGTACTGGCCAGCTATGTCTAATGTTGTTGATGCAATTAGTGCTATGCCATATACCGATCATTTTGAAAAGAAAGAAACGTATTGGACTAATCCTTATCAAACGATGCTTAATTGGGGAAAAAGTGCAGCTGAGCGTCAAAAAGAAATACCAACTCCAGCCATTGCTCGTACTTGGATAACGGCCTATGATACACCGTATTGGAAACCAACTGTTACTTATAATGGTGAAAAATTATCAGAACAAATTCAAGGTTTATATGATGCAGGACTTACGGGAGGATATATGACTTGGAATTCCGGAAGTAACTTAGCAAAATATAAATCTCAGGCTTCAGCCTTTAATAAAACATATACTAGTAAGAATTAGAAAGAAGAGAGAAAATGAATACCAAAAAACATATAACAATAGAAAACAATGAATATGAAATTATAGAAAATCTTAATTCTTGTTTAAATTTAGAAGAATTGAAAGAAAAATATACTGATTATTTTGAACCATATGATTATATTTTAGGAGACTTTGCATATGGTAAAATAAGATTAAAAGGTTTTTGTGATAAAGAAAATAAAATATTTAATAAAATAAATGATATTAGTACAAAGAATGATTATTTAAAAAATCAATGTGCTTATCATTGTAATTATTTCTTGATAAAAAAAATTAAAAAATAGAGTTTTTAATTCTATTTTTTTTGTTTTTATTAAAAAAAGTTTGAAAAATACTTGAAATAATAAATAAATATGGTAAAATGATTATAGAAGATATGGAGGATAAATATGGAAAATAAAAAAATGATAACTATTACTCTAGAGAATGGTATAAAGGAAGATGTAGAACTTTTATTGTCTTTTAAGTTTAATGATAATAATAAAGAATATGTAATATATACAAAAAATGAAACTGATGATAATGGAAATGTTACGATTTATGTATCTAGTGTAACAAGAGTAGGTGATGATGTAACTCTTGGAACGGTTTCTGATGATACAGAATGGTCTAGAATTAAAGACTTATTAAGAGAACTTTCTAAAAACGATTAATTAGGAGGAGATACCATGCAAGAAAATGTATACACGTTTTATGATGATACAAGATATGATAATTTAACTAGTTTAACAAGAAATGGCTTACCAAAACCTGCAAAACTTAGTACATTTAAAACTTTTAAACCAAAAACTGATGAAATTAAAGCTAAGTTAAGAGAAGTAGTTAATAAAGAAGAGATGGCAACAGCAACTGTTCCAAGTGAAAAAACAACTCCTGTTGCAAGTGTTCCAGAAACTACCCCAAAAGAAGAAAATGTAATTAGGTTTCCAGCTAAAGAGGTTTTAGAAGCTAAAACATTAAATGAAACGTTTTATAATGAAAATATGAATGCTAAAGATGAAGGGACTAGAAGATTAAAAGTTGCACCTATTGTTAGAGATTCATTAGAGTATACAACTAATACTATAGGTGGAGTTTATCCAAAAGTAGAAGTAAGTACGGAAGTTAGTAAGACTCAAGAAAATGAGGTTAATGTTGAAGAAAATAATGTTCAAAATAAAGAAGTTGGTATGAATGAAGAAACTCCAAGTACGTTTGATTTTAGTGCATTACCAGGTGTTGGAAAAAATAATAATTTAGATGAAAATACTAATTATATGAATGATAATTCATTTAATGAATTTGAAGATAATCATTTAGAACAAGAAACTAGATTGAATGATTACCTAAATAGAGAAAATAGTCAAGGTGGTTTCTTCGATGATAATTTGTCAGAGAGTAATTTATCAGAATTAGAAGAAATTAAAAAATTAAAAAAAGAAATAGAAGAAGCCAGAGAAAGTTTACAACAAGTTAAAAGTAATGTTGGAGATTTACAAGAAAAAGATAATAGAATATCAGAACAACTTGCTTTATATAAGAAAAGCTTAATGGAACAAAGAGATGCTGTTAATGCTGAACTTGTTAATCAAACAAGAGAATGGAATGATTTAACTCAATTAGTAAGACAAAAAGAGGCTTTAATGCAAAGTGATGAATCTTACGGAATGAGAAGAGCTGCTTAACTAATGTTATTACATTAGTTTTTTCTTTACATTTCTTGATGTATTTTATTGAAGAATAAAGATTGTTTTGTTATAATGAAATAAGAATGGAGGATATATGTCAAAGTTTGATAAAGAATATTTAAAATTATGTAAAAAAATATTAGATGAAGGTGAAGAAGTAGAAAATAGAACTGGTGTTAATACAATTAAAATACCAGGATATTTCTTTGAATTTGATTTAAGTGAAGAATTTCCTATTTTAACAACTAAACAATTATTTTTTAAAAATGCAATAACTGAACTTTTATGGATTTATCAAGAACAAAGTAATGATGTTAGATGGTTAAAGGAGAGAAATAATCATATTTGGGATGAATGGGAAATTAAAGAAGATGGAAAATGGTATGCTAATCAAAATGTTTTAGAAAATGGAAAATTAGTAAAAAAGGATATTGTAAAAAATTTTGGAAAGGAATATGCTCATACAATTGGTACTGCATATGGATGGATTGTAAAAAAATATCATTTAATTGATAATCTAATTAATACCATAAAAAATAATCCAACAGATAGACGTATGGTAATGTCTTTATGGCAAAATGAATGGCTAAATACAGCTGTGCTTCCTTCTTGTGTATGGTCAAGTGAATGGGATGTAACTGATGGTAAACTTAATTTATGGGTTCATCAAAGAAGTTGCGACGTACCTTTAGGACTTCCTTTTAATATAACTCAGTATTCGGTTTTATTATCCTTAATTGCACATGTAACAGGACTTAAACCTGGTAAAATGTATTGGTCTATTAAAGATGCTCATATTTATGTAAATCAAATAGATGGAATCAAAGAACAAATTAGACGTGGAGAAGAATTAGAAGACTTAGAAGCACCAAAACTTTGGATTAACCCTGACATAAAAGACTTTTATAAATTTGATAATTCTAAAGAGTTAAAAGATATTAAAATTGTCGATTACAAACATCATGGAAAAATAACATTTGAACTTACTCAATAGGTGAAGTATGAAATTATCAATTATAGCATGTGTTGGAAAAAATTTAGAACTTGGGCTTAATAATAATTTAATTTATCATATAAAAGATGATATGAAATATTTTAAAGAGGTGACAGCAAATCATATTGTAGTTATGGGGAGAATTACTTATGAATCTTTACCTGGTATCTTAAAAAATAGAAAAAATATTGTAATTACTAAAAATAAAGATATAAATTTTCCCAAAGAAGTAGAAGTATATTCTAGTGTAGAAGAATTTAGAGAAAAGTATAAAGATTATTCTGATGAAATATTTATAATAGGTGGTGCATCTATTTATAGACAATTTTTAGATTATTGTGATAAACTATATTTAACAGAAGTAGATTCTCGTTCTAATGCTGATGTTTATTTTCCAACATTTGATAAAAATAAATATAATAAAGAAATAGTAAGAAGCGGAAAAGAAAAAAATTTAAAATATGATTTTGTAATTTATAGGAGGAAATAATGGGAAAATTTATTGTAATAGAGGGAACTGATTGTAGTGGTAAAGAAACTCAAAGTAAATTATTAGTTGAAAAATTAACGGAAATGGGATATAAAGCTATTCGTTTAACGTTTCCTAAATATGACTCACCAACAGGAAAAATAGTTGGAGGACCATATCTTGGTAAAAAAGAAATTGGTGAGTGTTGGTTTCCTGAAGGTGCTGTTAATTTAGATCCAAAGGTAGCATGTCTTTATTATGCTGCTGATAGAAAATACAATGAAAAAGAAATTAAAAAGTATTTGGATGAAAATTATTTTGTAATTTGTGATAGATATGTTAGTAGTAATATGGCACATCAAGGAAGTAAAATTCGTGATGATGAAGAAAGATTTCATATGTATGAATGGATTGATAAATTAGAATTTTGGTTACTAGGATTACCAAAACCAGATAAAACAATATTTCTACATGTTCCTTATACTTATGCTGCCAAACTTAAGCAAAATAGAGTTTCTTTAGATGAACATGAAATGAGTGAAGAGCATTTAAAAAATTCAGAAATTGCTTATATAGAACTATCCGAAATATATAACTGGCAAAATATTAATTGTATAGAAGATAATGAAATTAGATCTATTGAAGATATCAATAAAGAAATATTATCTTGTATAAAAGAGTATTTATAGTATTTGTAAAAATGATAATATAAAGAATTTGGTAAAGCATTGACAATAAGTAGAAAAATTATAAAATATATTTTACAGTAAAATAAAAAAAGAAGATAATAAAACTTTTATTTCCTCTTTTTTTGGTGTATACTAAAGTAAAGAATAGAGGGATTTGTATGATTATTAGAAAACCATATGCATTTTTAATTAAATATTTTAAAATTATTCATATTATACTTTTTGTTTTTATGGTGTATTTATCATTAAAAACGAGAACACTTTATATTTTCTTTCGAGATTTTCTTGCTAGTGGAACATATACTTATATTCCAAATATGGTATATAAATATGTTTCTCCACTTATGATAATTGCAGCTATTATATTAGTTGGATTATTACTTTTAATATATTTTTTAATGAAACAAAAAGACAAAAAAGTATTATACTATTTAATGGCAGTGATTTTTTATTTTATGTCATTCATTATTTTTATTTATTTTTTTGGAGTCTTTAATAGATTAGAATATAGTTCTTATAATAATCAATCTCTTGTAATCTTTCGAGATTTAAGTATGGTTTTATACTATATTAATTACGGATTCTTAGTTATTGCATTTATAAGAGGATTTGGGTTTAATGTAAAAAAATTTAATTTTGAAAAGGATTTAAAAGAATTAGATATTACAGAAGAAGATAGAGAAGAAATTGAAATTTCAAGTGGAATTGATTATGAAAATATAGGAAATTTTGTTCGAAGAAGAAAAAGAAATTTTATATATTATATTAAAGAAAATTCTTATATACTAATTGTATTTTTAGTAATATTAATGCTATCTATTAGTTCTATTGTTGCTCTTAATACTTTAGTTTTTTCAAAAGTATATAAAGAAGGAGAAGTTATTTCTTTGAACAATTTAGATTACACAATAACATCTTCTTATTTAACTGATAAAGACTTATATGGAAATATAATTAAAAAGAATAAAAACTATGTTATTGTAGCTTTTAATGTAAAAAATAAAGGACAAAATAATTTATTTTTAAATATAGAAAATTCAAGAATTAAAATAGGAAATGAATATTATTATCCTAAAAAAACGTTAGCAACAAGATTTTCTGATTTGGGAATTGTATATAAAAATCAAAGTGTAATAAAAAATACAAGTCAAGATTATATTTTGGTTTTTGAAATTGATAATAGTTCTAATAATATTACTTTTGAACTATATCGTGGAAAAGAAGAAGTAAATGGAGAAGCAATTTTATATTATCGAAAAGTGTCTTTAAATCCATATAAATTTAAGGAAATAAATTTAGGAAATTATAAAGTAGGAGACTCAATACCTTTAGATAAAACATATTATCAAACGGGGAATTTTAAAATTATAAACTATGATATTTTAGATATAGAAAATTATACTTATCAAAAATGTAATAGTGAAACTGATTGTATAGAAACAGCAACTGTTGTTCCAAAAGGAGCTAAAAAAATTCTTAAAATTGAATATGAAATAAATCAAAAGGAAAATATTTTTGAATATTTAAATATAACTGGAAATGCTTATGAAAAAGCAGAAAATATAGATGATATTACTCCAGATAATTATAAAGACAATTCTGTTTTGTTAGAAGTTCCAGGTAATGTAAATATTAATAATTTAGTTTTAAATTTTAATGTAAGAGGAGTAAGATTTCAAATAAATAAATAAAAAGAAAGAAGTTTTTAAAATTTCTTTCTTTTTATAAAAATTCGAATTACATAATATAAGAACACAGTCATTAAGATAACATATATCCAAACCAATATAGTATATAAATCTCCTTTTGCATATTTTCCAATAATACTTGGAATATTTTCGGGAAAATATTTTTCAATAAAGACTTTAATTTCTTTAAAGGTATTATCTCGTATAAAAGTTAATATTCTTAAGAAAATATCAAATATAGCAACAAAGAAAACTGTATTAGAAAGTCTTTTAAAGAAAAATATTACAACAATTAATAATACAATAAAAATAATAGCATCCATATTTCACTCCTATTCTCTACCATTTTAACAAATAATAATTATTTTATCAACAAATTTTTTAATTTTACTTTACAATAAAAATTTGGTATTATATAATTAATACATAATAGGAGGAGAAAAATGAATAAAGAATTAAAGAAAACTTTTTTTACAAGTTTAATTGCTGTATTACTTGTTATTTCTAATTTACTAGGAATGAAATTTACTAATTTTTTAGATATAACTATTTCAGTTGATTTTGTTACCTTTCCATTTACATTTTTATGTACTTTGTTAATTATGAATTTAGGTGATAAAAAAGATGCTTATAGGACAATTCTTGTTGCCAGTATTATTCAATTATTAATAACAATTAGTTATGCTTTAGCAGTAAGCTTAGGAAATCAAACTTTAATGCCTGATAGTTCTACTTATGTTAATGCTTTGTTTAAAGTAAATGAAATGAATATATTGGGTTCTGTACTTGCTTTTGTATTATCTCACTGTTTACTTATTTATATTTACGATAATTTTAAGCATTATGGAAAAGAATTATATGGATTAGTAATTGGTTTACTTGGAGCAATGTTTTTAAATTCTGTTGTATATTTAGTTATATCTTTAAGAGATTATGAAGCAATTTTTATTATAAATATGTTATTAAGTAATATTATTGTTTCTGTAATTATGGTTGTTATTATAACAATACTATTTTATATTCTTAAAGAAAAAGAAAATAAAGTTGTAAAAATTGAATCTTTAAAAGAAAATAAGAAAAATAAAGATTTAAGTATGGATGAAGTAATTGTTGAAAAAAATGTTATAAAAAAAAGAAATGTTAATAATACAGTAGTTCAAAAAAATAGTAAAACAACTACTACGAAAAAAAACAATAGTAATGTAAATAATAAGAAAAAAAATACCGTATCTAACGTCAAAAAAAGTCAAGGAAAAGTAAATAAACCAAAAGAAAAGTAAAAAATGTGTGAAAAGTGTTGATTTAAATTTTGATTTATGATAACTTGTATATGTAAGCATGATATTTATGCTTAAAGCATTCGCTAATGAAGGAGGAACATAATGAAAAAAGTTGAATTAGTTGAAGCTGTTGCAAAAAATGCAGGATTAACAAAAGCAGATGCTACTCGTGCAATTGATGCTACGTTTGATGCAATTACAGGAGCATTAAAGAAAGGTGATAAGCTAACTTTAATCGGTTTTGGAACATTTGGTGTTTCTAGAAGAGAAGCTAGAACTGGACGTAATCCACAAACAGGTGCAGAAGTTAAAATACCTGCTCGTAATGCTGTTACATTCAAAGCTGGAACTCAATTAAAGAACGAGATTAACTAAAAAGTATTAACTTTTTAGTTTTTTAGTATATAGGTGATAATTTGAAAGAATTGGCAATAGAATTTATAAATAAAATAGAAAATTATGGATATCAAGCATATATTGTAGGAGGATTTGTTAGAGATTATTTACTTGGTATTGAAACTCATGATATAGATATTACAACCAATGCTACTCCAAAAGAAATAAGAAAAATTTTTTCTAATGTTAGAAATAAAAAAGGTGATTTAGAAGATTCCAACTATGGTTCTATTTTAGTTTGTTATAAAAATATTATATTTGAAGTTACAACATTTAGAATGGAGCTTGAATATTTAGATAATAGACATCCATCTAGTATTTTATATGTAAATGATTTAGAAGTAGATTTGAAAAGACGAGATTTTACCATTAATGCAATTTGTATGGATAAATTTGGACAAATAATTGATCCAATAAATGGTCAAAAAGAATTAAAAATGAAAAAAATTAAAACTATCAAAGATAGCAAAATAAGTTTTAGAGAAGATGCCCTTAGAATTCTTAGAGCAATTAGATTTTCTATAACTTTAAAATTTAAGTTAGATGAAGAAATTATACTTGCAATAAACGAAACTAAAAAGTATTTAAAGAATATATCTTATGAAAGAAAAAAAATGGAATTAGATAAAATATTTGCAAGTCCTAATGCAAAAGA
>ONSF01000091.1 GCA_900320425.1 uncultured Eubacteriales bacterium
CATAGCGGGATCGAACCGCTGACCTTCACGGTGCAAACGTGACGCTCTCCCAGCTGAGCTAATGCCCCAACATAACTCTATAAGTCACGCGACATATAGAATTATATTAAAATCGACAGTATTTGTCAATAAGATTTTTAATTATTTTTTAAAAATTTGACTAAATCCTCTATTTTTATCTCTATTTCTTCTTTAGTTTTCATATTTTTTACTCTCAAAATTCCGCTTTCTATCTCATTACTTCCAATAATACTTATATATAAAATATTTTCGCTTTCAGCATATTCAAAACATTTAGAAACTTTTTTCTTATTCATTTCTATTAACACTTTCAAGTTTTCACTTCTTAATTTAGTTGCTAATTTTAAAGTTTCTATATTAGTATCAAGTGGAACTAAATAAATATCTATATTTGACTCTTTATTATCTTCATTTAAAATAGCAAAAATAGGTTCAAGTCCAAAAGATAATCCAACGGCTGGATAACTATTTCCATTATTCATAAAATCCGTGATTATCTTATTATATCTTCCACCAGCCCCAAGTGCAGATGTTATTCTTAAAGCTTTGTCATAAAACTCAAAAACAACTCCCGTATATATAGTTAATCCTCTTGCTAAAGTAGGAGAAAAAATACAATCATCAAAAATTCCTAATTCATTTAAATAGGTATTTAATTCCGTAAGTTCATTAATTCCCTCGGAAATTAAAGCATTATTTGTATTTTGAAAATAATTTAGAAATTCATCAAAAGAATAAGTAAAATATTTCATCAATGAATCAATTTGTTCTTTTGTAATTTTTAATTTTTCTAAATTCTCAATTAATTCTAATTTAGATACTTTTTCCATTTTATCAATAACCCCAATTACACTTGAAATTTTTGAATCTTCTATTCCAACTTCAAGAATTAATCCAGACATTAATTTACGATTATTATATTTTACTAAAACATCAATTCCCAATTCTTTATAAGTTTCAATAGCCATTAAAATTTGTTCTGCTTCAATATATCTATTGTCAATTCCAACAACATCTATATCACATTGATAAAACTCTCTCGTTCTTCCAAGTTTTACAGGACCATTTCGAAATACTTTCCCTATTTCATATCTTCGAAAAGGCATTCTTAAATCTTTATGAAGACCAATTACTTTACAAAATGGTACAGTTAAATCATATCTAAGTCCTAAGTTTCTATCACCTTGATCTTTTAATTTATAAATTTCATTTAAAATTTCAGCATCACTTTCATATTTATAGGCAAGTAAATCATAATAATTTAAAATAGGCGTTTCAATAGGCATATATCCATACTTTTCAAAATTAATTCTTAAAATACTTCTAATTTTATTTCTTAAAAGTTCATCTTTAGGTAAAAAATCATCGCATCCTTTTAAATTTGCAAGTTTCATAAATCCTCCTTTCTATTTATCTCTTACAACACAATTAAATTCTTTTGTTACACTTAAAATAATTTTATTAAATACTTCCATTACTTCTTCTTCTGTTAAAGTTTTACTTTGATCTCTAAACTCTAAATTAAAGGCAATAGATTTCAGATCGGAAGCTATTTTATTTCCAACATAAATATCAAATATAGATATTTTATTAAGTAACTTTCCTCCTGCTTTTTTTATTACATTGATAATACTTTCAGATGAAATTTCTTTCTTTACAACAAAGGCAACATCTTTACAAATACTAGGATACTTTGAAATATCTTTATAAGTCATTCGACTAGGACTATTTTTTAATAACTTATCTAAATTAATTTCTAAAAGATAAACATCTTCTTTCATTTCACTAGGATGAATTTTTCCCATAATTCCAATACTTGATCCTTGAAGAATGATTTCACAACTTTGTTTAGGATGAAATTCACTAGGAATATTATCACTTACTTTAAAACTATAACGATTTCCATACCCTAAATAATCAAGTAACTCTTCTATTATTCCTTTCAAAGTATAAAAATCAGCCTTTTTACTTGGAATATCTAAATAGTATTCTCCAGATATTAAAATAGCTAGTTTTAATTCTTCTTTATACTCATCATTTTCTTTAAAGAAACCTTTACCCATTTCAAAAATACTAATATTTTCTTGGTTATAAGATTTATTATATTTAAATATATTTACAAGAGATGGTAGTAAACTATATCGTAATGTATTTCTCTCTTCACTCATAGGATCATTTAATTTAATAGGAGTAAAAGAATCATTTGTATACTTATGAACTTCACAATCACTTATTAAAGTATAACTTACTGTTTCATTAAGTCCTAAATCTTTAAGTTTATGTTTAATTTCTCGTTTAGTTTTATCATATGATCCAACTACTACATCAAGCTTTGGAAAATGAGACACTATTTTATCCATTCCATATAATCTTCCGACTTCTTCTATTAAATCTTCTTCTATTGAAATATCGAGTCTTCTTGATGGAACTTCTACTTCTAAATAATCCTTATTTTCTTTTACTAAAAATCCTAAAGATTTTAAAATAGATACTACTTCACTTTTGTTAATTTCAATTCCAAGAACTTTATTTATTTTTTCAAAACGAAGATTAATAATTTTTTCTTTAGTATTATTCTCATTATATTCAATCATTCCCGATAATATTTTAGCACTTGCAAAACGTTCTAATAAATTACAACATCTTTTAATTGCCATATAGGTTCTATTTGGATCAAGTCCTTTTTCAAAACGATTAGATGCTTCACTTCGAAGAATTTTCTTAGATGTTTTTCTAATACTTGTTGAATCAAAAATTGCGGCTTCAATTAGAATATCTTTGGTATTATCCAAAACTTCTGTAGACAATCCTCCCATAACTCCAGCAAGACCAACAGCAAAAGATTTATCAGCAATTACTATGTCATCACTCGTTAATATTCTATCTACCCCATCTAAAGTAGTTAATTTTTCGTGCTCTTTAGCATCTCTTACGATTAACGTATCACCTAAATTATTTGCATCATAAAAATGAAGAGGTTGTCCAGTTTCAAGCATTACATAGTTTGAAATATCAACAACATTATTAATAGGACGAATTCCTGATGCAATAAGTCTTTCTTTAATAAAATTAGGACTTTCTTTAATTTCAACATCAATTACCTTTTTAGCTAAAAATAAATTACATTTTGAAGTATCAATTGATATCGAAAATTCTTTATCAATACTTCTATCTATTTCAGAAAAATCTAAATCAATATCTTTAACTGATTTTTTATAAATAGCTCCAAGTTCATAAGCCATTCCTAAAATACTTAATAAATCCCCTCGATTACTTGTTAGTTCAAAATCTATTACTTCATCATCAAGTCCTAATGCATTGATAGCATCTTCTCCAACTATAGCATCATTTTTAAATTCATGAATTCCTTCTTTATCTTTACTGCTTAAAAATTTATTATCAAGCCCAAGCTCTGCTAAACTGCAAAGCATTCCATTTGATTCATATCCTCGAATTACACTTTTTTTAATTTCACCGCCAGGAAGTTTTGCTCCAGGAAGTGCAACAATGGTTTTTAATCCAACTCTTACATTAGGAGCACCACAGATAATATCTAATTTTTCTTCTTTAATATCAACTACACATTTATGTAAATGAGTATCAGGAATATCTTCTACACTTAATACTTCTCCAACTTTTAAATTCGATGCCTTAATAAGTGGACCACAAGAATCATATTCATTTCCAACTCTTGTCATATCATTAGCAATCTCTTCTATTTTTAAATTTGAAACATCAAGATAATCACTTACAAACTTTTTACTTAATAACATCTAGTCCACATCCTTTCTATCAAATTGCTCAAGGAATTTAATGTCATTTCCATAGATAGTTCTAATATCCGGAATATTATATTTAAACATAGCAAATCGATCCATTCCTGTTCCAAAGGCAAATCCTTGATACTTCTTAGAATCATATCCTCCCATCTCAAGGACATTCGGATGAACCATTCCAGCCCCAAGTACTTCTATCCAACCTGTATTTTTACATAAAGAGCATCCAGATCCACCACATTTAAAACACGTTACATCAACTTCAACTGATGGTTCGGTAAACGGAAAAAAAGATGGACGGAAACGAACTTTCGTTTTCTCTCCTAAAATATGTTTGCAAAATAACTCTAATGTACCTTTTAAATCAGCCATTGAAACTCCTTCATCAATAACCAAACCTTCTATTTGCATAAATTGATGAGAGTGAGTTGCATCTTCATCTCTTCGGTATACTTTTCCTGGACAAACAATTCGAATTGGTCCCTTTTCTTTATTTTCTTCCATAGCTCTTGCTTGAGCAGTAGAAGTTTGACTACGAAGTAGAAATTTTTCAAATTCATCTTTTAAATAAAAAGTATCTTGAGCGTCCCGTGCTGGATGAGATTTTGGAATATTTAATTTTTGAAAACAATTTTCATCACTTTCTATTTCAGGTCCTGTATATACCTGATACCCCATAGAAACAAATAAATCTTCAAACTCTTCTTCAATTCTTGTCATAGGATGTAAACTTCCTCGTTTTATTTTTCGTCCAGGAAGAGTAATATCAATACTATCTTTTTCTAATTTCTCATTCAATTCTTTTTCTTCCATTTCTAAAGTTATCTTATCAAGTCGTGCGACTACTTCATTTTTAATTTCATTCAAAAGTTTTCCAAATCTAGGCTTTTCTTCATTAGGAATCTCTTTCATCTTCATACTCATTTTAGTTACTACCCCATCATATCCTAAAAAATAAGCTTTTACTTGTGCTATATCATTTTTTGTTGTAACACTTTCTAATTTTTCTTCTAACTTTAAAATTATATTTTCTCTTTCCATGTTTTCTTCCATCTTAATCCTCCTCTTAAATAAATTCTAATATATTCCGCCATTTCCTTTTTTCTATCAATATCTTTATTATCTCCAAAGAATAATTGATGCCTATCTCCATTTAAATAAGTTAAATATTTATCAGTAGATTTTAACTTATCATAGATCATAATTCCATTTTCAATAGGAACAACTTGATCATTTGTACTTTGTAATATCAATGTAGAACAAGTTATTTTATCAAGACATGTTTGTTCAGCTTTTACAAGTTTTGTAAACTCTAAAAAGAAAGGAATAGTTGTATGTACAACTCTTGTTAATACTTCTAAATAGTCTTTATATTCTTTATGATTTAAAATATCTATTTTATTTTGTTTTAAATTCAAATAATGAAAAGCTGCATTTAAAAATACAATTTTCTTAACTTCTTTGTATTTACTTGCTAAATGTCCAACTAATATACCTCCCATTGAATGTCCAACAAGATAAATATTTTTATATCCATAAGAAATAATTTCTTGAATCCATCGATCGACAAACTCTAACCACTCAGTATACTCAACTTTTTGATAATTATCATTTGTATGATGTCCTGGAAGTGTTCTCGCAAATACTTTAAAATGATTATCAAGTTCTAAATAATTCATTAAATATTCATTATCATATAATGTTCCAACAAACCCATGAACAATTAATATTGCTTTTTTCATAAAGCCTCCTTATAAAACCCTATCTAAATTATATCAAATTTTTACATTTATCCAATATTAAATTAAAAAGAATGGTAAAGAAGTCTATTAGACGGTACCATTCTTAATTTAACTCATATCTTAACGCGATTAACGTTTTATTTCAGAAACTGAATTCATCTATTATCTTTATAGTTTTGCACCCAACAACTACTCTCTTTAAAAGCATCCTAGATTACTACTTTTCCCTCATCAATAAATACAAACGTATTATAACAAATAAAATGTTAATTGTAAATAAATTTTGCTATATTTATCTAAATAACATCTATTTATCAATATTCAATATATCTTTGATTTCATCATATGAAATTTCAAATATTTTTTTAATAACCTCAATTGATACACCATTATTATAACATTTTTTTATTGTATCTCTCATATTATCTTGGGCCATATCTTTGGCCATATCTTTAGCCATATTTTCTGCCATATCTTTGGCCATCTTAGGAGCTAATTCCTTAGCCATTTTTTCAGC
>ONSF01000059.1 GCA_900320425.1 uncultured Eubacteriales bacterium
AATAATATCCAATATATTAAAAATAGGAGATAAAGGAAATGTATTAAAGAAATATGATATCTATCAAATAAATATAAATGGAAATGAAAAAGATAAAAGAAAAGGAATAAGAGTAGTAAAGAATTATTATTGTGATAATAAAAAAGAATATTTAAAAAATATTAAAATAATTGAAATAAATCTTGTATATTACAAAAACTTATTATATACTGAAGATATAAAAAGAAAGTTAAGTAAAAAAGAAATATTGTTAGGAAGTTTAAAAAGTAAGAATATTGAAGAATTTGATGGTTATTTAAAAAGATGCTTAAATGATGAAGAAAGAAAAAATATCATAAAGGAGGTAAGAGATAGAATGGGAAAAGTAGATATGATAGTATCTGAACAAGAAATGAAAGCATTAGATAGTATAATACTTGATGGTTATAAAGAAGAATTAGAAGAAGAAAGAGAACTTGGTAAAAAAGAGGGACTTGAACAAGGAATTGAGAGGGGTAAAAATCAAAGTAAATTAGAAATAGCTAAAAATATTGTTAATGTCAATATAAAAATGTCGATTTTTGCTTAAATAATTATGTAGTTTTTCCTACATTTTTATTTAAGCGTTAGATGATTCTCCAACTGGTAATACATCTTTCATACGATAAGATTTGCCAGTAATATTTACAATATGAGAATGATGTATAAGCCTATCTAAAATTGCATTTGCAATCATTAAATCTCCAAATAATTCTCCCCATTTAGAAAATTGTTTATTAGTTGTAATTATGGTTGAATTCTTTTCGTATCTTTTATTTATAAGTTGAAATAACATATTGGCTCCTTCAGTATCAATTGGTAGATAACCAACTTCATCGATAATTAAAAGCTTATATTTAGATAGTGTTTTAAGTTTATCATCTAATCTGTTTTGAGAATGTGCTTTTTTTAAAGTTTCGATCAAATCATTACAATTAATAAAATAAGTACTTTTATAGGTTTTAGTATTTTCTAAGCCTATTGATATGGCTAAGTGAGTTTTTCCTACACCAGGACTACCTACAAATAAAATGTTTTCTTTATTTTCTATAAATCTTAGATTTTTAAAATCTAGGATTTCTTCTTTATTTAATGATGGTTGAAATGAAAAATCAAAATCATCAAATGTTTTAATGTATGGAAAACCAGCAAATTGAATAGAATGCAGTCTTCTTTTTTCTTCAAAAGTAGCTATTTCAAGATTAGTTAGATCATACAAACAATCAACAATGTCCTTCTTTTTATTATTTACTAAATCAATATAGGTATCTACATTTTCTTTTATTTTTAATAGTTTTAAAGTATCAAGATTATTTAATAACTTATTATAATTACTCATTATTTATCCTTCTTCCATTTAATTTTTCTAACTCTTTTAAATTATTTTCTACAACTTCATCTATATTTAATTTTGAATTTTCATTAATCCAGCGAGACATTCCTTCTTCATAATGTTCTTTTTTATAATTTACTTTATTAGTAGATATATCGTGACAACTAATCAATTCATCGTTATAATAAATATATAGTTTATTATCAAGCTCAGTTAATTTTACTACCTTGTTAATAAACTGTGGTGGAACTGAATATCCATTTCCTTTATATGTTACTAAGAATGTGCTTGGTACTTTAAATGATTTTATATCATTTTCGTATCTTTCTAGTAACTCCTTATTAGGTAAAGGTTTGAGATATTCTTTTTCTTTGTTATAAGCAAAGATTGGAGTACAACCAATATAATCATTAACTTCTTGATTTACTTTTTTAGATATATTATCAATTATTTTAATTAAATCTTCTTCTGTCTCAAATTCATTATTATAAGGAATGAGCCAACTCATAAATCTATTTTGTGATTCAACTTTTCCTTTTGTCATACATTTTCTTACCTTACAATGTTTAGCTGTTACTCCAATGTCCTTACAAAAACCCATAAATTCAGGAACAAATTTTTTAGTATTGTGATTTACAATTGAAGACATATTATCTGTAAGAATTATTTTTGGTAAACCTTGGATCTTTTTAAAAGTTTTAACTAAACACCTTTCAACATCTTCACGAGTTTTATTTTTACTGTATTCAAAAATATGAAATCTACTAGTACATAAAATTGCTGAAAAGATATTAAATTCATATATTTCACCATACTTATTTGTCATTGTAATTGTTTCTTTCCAGTCAAACTGTAGTTGTTCTCCAAGTGGTGTTTCATATCTTGGATGAGGATTATTTTTACTTTTTTCATCAATTAAATGCTTCTTTCTTATATAATAAGTAAAATTACTATAGCTACCAATATCATCATACTTATCTTTCATAAATTGATATACACCAATTTTTGTTGCACCAATATAATTTATTTTCTCTTTTATTTCTTCTTTATGTTTTGATAGTTTAGATACAGTATTTCTATTTTTTGCTTTACCTTCATAGCCATTATGATATTTCTTTACTGTTCTTGGATCGCATTTATACTTCCTAGCTAGTTCTGAATAATTTGGTTTAATTCCCAGTTCATTCATTATTACCAATTCCTTTCTTAATTCTTTCAATATTACCAACTCCTTATTTATAATAAGAAGTTACCATATTAATTTTAATTTAAAAAGTGCTAATATAAAAATGTTCTTTTTCGATTAAATAATTATGCTGTTTTTTCTACATTTTTATTTAATCTTTTTATTACATTTTTATATTAGCACTAACACTTAGATATAGAGAAGATATATTAGATAATATGGGTAGTGAAGAACTCGCAGATAATATATTTAGAATTGCACAAACAGATGCTAAATTAAAAAGAGATAATGTAGATAATGAATATACTGCAAATTCTGTACACTTCGAAGTAGGCAAGGAAGTAAGAAACAGCATAGAAAGACTAGGTGGAACTATGCCAGAAGATTTACCAGTACCAGATAAAAGTTTAAAAGAATTAGAAAAAGAAAATAAGAAAATAGAATTATGAAAAACTATG
>ONSF01000092.1 GCA_900320425.1 uncultured Eubacteriales bacterium
AGGTAAAAAGGCTGCTTAATAAATAGGAGGAATTATGATTAGTAAAGTATCAAGAAATGATGTACGTGTTGAAAGACATAAACGTGTTAGAACAAAAGTGGTTGGTACACATGACGTTCCTAGAGTTTGTGTATTTCGTTCAAATACAAATATTTATGCTCAAATTATTAATGACGAAGAAGGTATTACTCTTGTCAGTGCTTCCTCACTAGAATTTAAAGATAAAAATGGAAGTAATGTTGAAGCAGCTAAAATGGTTGGAGAGTCTCTTGCTAAAAAAGCTAAGAGTGCTGGAATTACTAAAGTTGTATTCGACAGAGGTGGATACCTATATCATGGTCGTGTTAAAGCACTTGCAGATGCTTTAAGAGACAATGGATTAGAATTCTAAGGAGGAACTATGCAAAAGAAGAAAGATACAAACAATAAAAATAATAAAATGTATGAAGAACTAGTTGTTGAAATTAAGAGTGTTGTAAAAGTTACTCAAGGTGGAAGACAAAGACGTTTTTCTGCAACCGTTGTTGTTGGAGATAGAAAAGGAACAGTTGGAATTGGAATTGGTAAGGCAGGAGAAGTACCTGATGCAATTAAAAAAGCAATTCAAGCTGCAAATAAAAATGTTATTAAAATCACTTTAATTGATGGAAGAACTATACAACATGAAGCAATTGGTAAAAGCGGAGCTGCAAAAGTTTTAATTAAACCAGCACCAGCCGGAGCAGGATTAATTGCTGGAGGAGCTGTTCGTGCAGTATTAGAACTTGCAGGAATTCATGATATTTCAAGTAAATCACTTGGTTCAAGAACAAAATTAAATATGGCAACAGCTACAATTAATGCATTAAAATCTATTAAAACTGCAAGTGAAGTTGCTAAATTAAGAGGAAAAAAAGAAAGTGAGATTTTAGGATAATGAAGTTACATGAATTAGAAAGAAACGTTGGAGCTAAACAAGAAAGACGTAGAGTTGGACGTGGAATGGGCTCTGGACTTGGAAAAACAAGTGGACGTGGAGAAAAAGGACAAAAAGCAAGAAGTGGTGTATCTATTCCTGCTCAATTTGAAGGAGGACAATTACCACTTTATAGAAGACTTCCAAAAAGAGGTTTCTCAAATAGTGATTTTAAGGTTAGATATGCAACCATTAATTTAAGTGATTTAAATAAATTTGATGATGGATGTGAAGTTACTCCTGAATTGTTAAAGAGTACTGGAATTTTGAAAAATCAACTTGCTGGAGTAAAAGTTCTTGGTAATGGAGAACTTGAAAAAAAATTAACAATTAAAGCACATAAATTTTCAAAATCTGCAATTGAAAAGATTGAAAAGTCAGGAAGTAAAATTGAGGTGTTATAATGTTTCACATGTTGAAGCAAATATTTGCACCTACAAATAAAGATTTAAGAAATAGAATATTTTTTACATTAGGGGCATTATTAGTATTTATAATTGGAACCGGAATTACCGTTCCTGGAACAACAAATATTACAAAAAATCTTGGATTTCTAGAACTTATTAATGCAATGGGCGGAGGAAGTTTAAAAAGATTTTCAATATTTGCTCTTGGAGTTAGTCCATATATTACAGCATCCATTATTATTCAGCTTTTAGAAATGGATATAATTCCATATTTTACAGAACTCTCTAAAGAAGGGCCTGTAGGACGCAGAAAATTAAATCAAATAACAAGATATGTTGGTATTGTATTTGCATTTATTGAAGGATATGCATTTAGTTTTGCATTCCTTGGCACTGGTAATGCTTTTGATTACTTGTATGTTGCTGTAATTATGACTGCTGGAACGGCATTTTGTTTATGGCTTGGTGATCAAATTACTCAAAAAGGAATTGGAAATGGTGTATCTTTAATGATAATGGCAGGTATTATTGCAACACTTCCAACAATGTTTCAGACAGCTTTTACATCCCTTGTTACAGGAAGTGGAAGCGAACTTGCCCTTGGAATTTTAAAATTTGCATTATTTGTAATTATTTATTTTGCAATTATTATTGGAGTTATATATGTTCAAGAATCTGAACGTAGAATTCCACTTCAATATGCAAATAAAACTATAGGAAGTTATGGAAGTGAGCAATCATTCTTGCCAATTAAGCTTAATACAGCAAGTGTTATTCCTGTAATATTTGCATCAAGCTTACTTGCAATTCCTGCAACAATATCAAACTTTGTAAATAATGAAGGATTTAAAACTTTTGTAGAAACGTATTTAGATTATTCAAAACCAGTTGGATTTGTAATCTATATTATCTTAATCTTCTTCTTTGGTTATTTTTATACATTCTTACAATTAAAACCTGAGGATGTTGCCGATAACTTAAAGAATAATGGAGGATATATTCCAGGAGTTCGTCCAGGAACTGAGACTGAAGAATATGTAAGACATGTATTATCTCGTGTAACAATTGTTGGAACACTATTATTAATTGTTCTTGCAATATTACCAATTTTATTTACAAGTTTTACTAAACTTCCAGCAAGTATTAGTATTGGAGGAACAGGACTTTTGATTGTTGTCGGAGTTGCCCTTGAAACTTATAAACAATTAGAGGGAAGTCTTGCAACAAGAACATATAAAAAGAGAAGGAGCCGTTTAAGATGAAAAATATCATTTTAATTGCAGCACCAGCTGCAGGAAAAGGAACTTTATCAGAAATGCTTGTTGAAAAATGTAATTATGTACATATTTCAACTGGTGATTTGCTTAGAGATGCAAGTCGTGAAAAGACAGAGTTAGGTGAAAAAATTGCTAATATGCTTCAAAATGGAGATTTAGTAACTGATGAAATTGTTTTTGAACTTTTAGAGAAAAGATTAGAAAACAAAGATATATTAAATGGTTATATTTTAGACGGTTTTCCTAGAACTTTAGAACAAGCAAAAAAATACGACGAATTATCAAAAAAACTTCATATTGATCTAGGAGTAGTTATTGTTCTTGATAGTGAATATGAAACATTAAAGAAGAGAATCGTTGGACGTATGCTTTGTCCTAAATGTGGAAGTGTTTATAACACTTTAACAGGAGTTAATACTCCAAAAGTATCTGGCATTTGTGATAAATGTGGAGAATCATTATATAAAAGAAGTGATGATAACGAAGAATCATTTAAAAATCGTTATGACACTTATTTAGAAAAAACCAAACCTTTAATAGATTATTATAAGGAAAAAGGAAACTTGTATTTTGTAAATTCAGAAGACAAGGAAGAGATGCTTAAAAGCACTCTGGAGATACTAAATGATTAGTATTAAAAGTGAAAGGGAGATAGAACTACTTGCCGAGGCTGGAAAGGTAGTTTATCAAACCCATTGCTATTTAAAGCCGTTTGTAAAAGCTGGTATTACAACTAAACAGTTGGATAAACTAGCTGAAGACTTTATTAGAAGCAAAGGCTGTCTTCCATCATTTAAAGGATATGAAGGATTTCCAAGTACGTTATGTACAAGTATTAATAGTGAAGTAGTACATGGAATTCCAGGAAACAGAAAACTTAAGAATGGAGATATTATTTCTATTGATATTGGAGCATGTTTTAAAGGTTATCATGGAGATTCGGCATGGACTTATGCAGTAGGAGAAGTGTCAAGTGATGCAAAATATATTATGGAACATACAGAAAAATCTTTGTTTGTTGGACTTAATGAAATAAAACCAGGAGCAAGAATTGGTGATATTGGTGCAGCAATTGAAGAGTATGCCAAAAAACATCATTTAGGAGTTGTAAAAGAACTTGTTGGACATGGTGTTGGAACTACAGTTCATGAGGAACCTGATGTTCCAAATTATGGGAGTCGTGGAACCGGACCAATTTTAAAAGAAGGAATGGTAATTGCGGTTGAACCTATGTTAACTTTAGGAAGTCCTGAGATTGTTATTCTTGATAATGATTGGACAATTGAAACTGAAGATTATAGTTTATCAGCACACTATGAACATACTGTTGCTGTAACTAAGGACGGTTATAGAATCTTAACTTTTGATAAGGGAGGTCAAAATGGCTAAAAATGATACTATCGAAGTAGACGGAAAAGTATTGGAAGTTTTACCAGGGTATAAATTCAAAGTAGAGCTTAGTAACAAGCATATTATTGAAGCTCACGTTTCTGGTAAAATGCGAATGAACTACATTCGTATCATAGAAGGAGATAATGTTGTAGTTGAGTTATCCCCATATGATTTAACACGTGGGCGAATAACCTATAGAAAGTAGGAGGGAAATATTATGAAAGTAAAACCATCTGTAAAACCAATTTGTGCAAAATGCAAAGTAATTAAACGTAAAGGTAAAGTAATGGTAATTTGTGAAAACCCAAAACACAAACAAACCCAAGGATAATAGGAGGAGTGAATATGGCACGTATTAAGGGTGTAGATATACCAAATGATAAACATATTGTTATATCTTTAACTTATATTTATGGAATAGGAAGAAATCTTGCAAAAACGATATGTGAAGCTGCAGGAGTTGAACCTACAAAAAAAGCTGGAGAGCTTGACGCACAAGAATTAAACAAATTAAGAGATGAAATTAATAAACATTTAACAGAAGGTGATTTAAGACGTGAAGTTAATATGAATATTAAAACTAAAATGGAAATTAATTCTTATCAAGGAACTCGCCATAAAAAAGGTTTACCAGTAAGAGGACAAAGAACAAATAGAAATGCTCGTACTCGTAAAGGTAAAGGTAAAACTGTTGCTAATAAAAAGAAGTAGTTTAAAATAAAAGGAGGAAAAACCATGGCATATAAACAAAGAAAAAGAAAAGTAAAAAAGAATGTTCCAGAAGGAATAGCACATATTCATGCAACATTCAATAATACAATAGTTACTTTGTCAGATAAAGAAGGAAATGCAATTGCATGGGCTAGTGCTGGAGCAATTGGATTTAAAGGTTCAAAAAAATCAACACCATTTGCTGCTGGACTTGCAAGTGAGGCTGCAGGTAAAAAAGCAATGGATGCTGGTATGCGTAAAGTTGAAGTTTATGTAAAAGGACTTGGTCCTGGACGTGAAACTGCAATTCGTTCACTTCAAACGGCCGGACTTGAGATTACATCAATTAGCGATGTAACACCAATTCCACATAACGGATGTCGTCCACCAAAACGTCCTAGAGGATAAGGATAAATTTGTGGTTAAATAAGGAGGGAATATGGCAAATTTTGGAATACCATTTGAAAAACCAGTTTATAAAGTAGTAGATTATGTAGAAAATAATTTTTATGGAAGATTCGAATTAGAACCTCTTGAAAGAGGATTTGGAAATACTATAGGAAATGCTTTAAGAAGAGTACTATTATCAAGTCTTCCAGGAAGTGCAATTTCAAGTGTAAAGATTGATGGAGTTCAACATGAATTTCAAACTATCGATGGAGTTATTGAAGATGTTACTACAATTATTTTAAATTTAAAAAGTGTAGTAGTAAAAAATCATTCTGATGGAAATAAAATGATTCACCTAGATATTACTTGTGATGAGGATGAAAAAGAAGTTAAAGCATCTGATTTTATTCTTGATGCAGATCTTGAAATAATGAATCCTGATTTACATATTGCAAGTATTAGTCGTGGAGCACATTTAGTTATGGAAATGACTGTTTCAAATGGTCGTGGATATGTAAGAAGTGAAGAAAATAAAAAACTTCTTGATATAAAAAAAGTTGGAACTATTGCAATAGATTCATTATACTCTCCAATTGAAAGAGTATCTTATGAAGTTGACAATGCTCGTGTTGGACAAAATGAAAATTATGATAAATTAATTTTAAATGTTTGGACAAATGGAAGTATGAAACCAGAAGAAGCAGTAGGACTTGCATCAAAAATATTAGTTGCACATTTTAATATTCTATCCGATTTAAGCGGTATTAAAGACTTAACCGGATTAATGATTGAAAAAACAGAGGATAGTAAGTCAAAAGAACTTGAAACTCCAATTGAAGATTTAGATTTCTCTGTTAGAACATTTAATTGTTTAAAAAGAGCAAATATAAAGACACTTAGAGATTTAACAGATAAAAAACAAAGTGACTTTATGAAAATTCGTAATTTAGGTAAAAAATCTTTAAAAGAAGTACTTGATAAAATTAAAGATATGAATCTAACATTACGTGATGAAGATTAGGAGGATAATATGGCATATAGAAAATTAGGTAGAACCAATAAACATAGAAAAAGTATGCTTTCTAACTTAACACGCGATTGTATAATGAAAGAAAGAATTGAAACAACTGATACTAGAGCAAAAGAAGTAAGAAAATTTGTTGATAAAATGATTACTTATGGTAAAAAAGGTGATTTAGTATCACGTAGACTTGCTCTTGCATTTCTTCATAATGATAAAGAGTGTGTAGAAAAAATATTTAATGAATTAGCACCAAGATATGAAAAACGAAATGGTGGATACACAAGAATTTTAAAGTTAGATGAAAGAAGAGGAGATGGAGCTCTTATCTCTATCATAGAATTAGTTAAATAACTAGTTCTTTTTTTTTATTTTAAATTTATTAAAAATTACATTTATATTATCTTTTGTTATTGTTAATGTAATTAATTTAATATATATTATAAAAAAATTAAAAATTCAATTAAATATAAAATAATTTATAGTATGTAAATTTTTTTGATAAAATCTTGAATCCTTAATTATTTTTTAAGATAATAGATATAGAAATATTTAATAGGAGTAATTATATTAATAGATGTTTTTATGAAAAAAGTTTTATTTATAGCAAATTTATTTAATACTATCATTAATTTTTTACAGATTAACAAATATAAATATCTCATTAAAATGAAATAAAACTATAAATTTAGTTAATACTATAATGGGTGATAACATGAAAGCATTAATAACAGGTGCAAGGAGCGGAATTGGATATAATACAGGAATATATCTATTAAAAAAAGGATATGAAGTAGTATTTTCTGTTCATCGAGAAAGTGAGATAGATCCATTAAAAGAAAAGTTAACTTATTTACATTTAAAAAATTATAGTATTATAAAACTAGATATAACAAATAGTTTAGATAGAAAAAAGGTAATTAATTTAGATATTGATATTCTACTATTAAATGCATCCATTGGAATAGGTGGAAGTTTACTTGATATGGATATCTGTAAAATAAAAGAAAATTTTGATGTTAATGTTTTAGCTAATTTAGAGTTATCAAGAATCTTTTTAGGAGATTTATTTATAAAAGGTAAGATTGGAAAAATTATTTTTATATCATCTCTTGTAAGTAATTTTCCAATAAACTATTTAGGATCTTATTGTATATCTAAAGCTAGTGTAAAAATGATGGTAAAAGTATTAAAAAAAGAACTAAAATTAGTTAATAAAGAAATAGATATTAAAATGATTGAACCAGGAATTTATAATACAGGATTTAATGATGTAATGTTTACTTATATTAACGAAGAAAAAATATCATTAGAAAAGAAAAAATTATTTAAAAAAATGGGATCTAATAATTTAAATTTAGTATCTAAAACAATTTATAAATCTATAAATGATAATAGTAATAAATTAATATATAGAACAAGTATTATAGATTCAATTATTGTCAAAATATATCATTTGTTTTTTTCTTAATAATTTGTTATAATGTTTTCATAGGAAAGTAGGCAGTTATGAAGAAAGATATAATGATTGTAATTTTAATTTTAAGTTTTGCATCAATTGGATTTTTGTTTGAAAATAAAAGTTATGCTAAGATGAATATAGATGATGAGTTAAAAATTTCTTTAAAAAATATAAAAACAAGCAATGTATTTGGTAGTGCCTTTGTACCTGTTGAACCGGAGGTAGAAGAAAGTACTTTAAAAGCCTTTGATGTATTAGTTAAAGAATCAGGGGACTTTGCAAGTTTTACTTTTGATATTGTAAACGATGGAGACTTTGATGTAAAAATTAACAACATTAATAAAATAAAACCTAGTTGTACAAGTTTAGCGCTTCCTGAAAATATAGAAGATGAAAAAAAAGTCTGTAATCATTTGGATTATTTATTAATAGATACTATTACCAATAAAGAAATAAAAGAATTTAATGTAATAAAATCTCATTCAAGAAAAAATATTACTTTAAAAGTAAGTTATAATAATCAAGAAAAACTTCAAGATGAAGTTCAAATTACTCTTTTTGATATGAATTTTATATTTGATAAATAGAAATTAGCTTAATTAATTTCTTTTTTTTGAAATATTTAATAAAATACCTATCCCAATTAAACTAGTAAGTAAACTAGATCCTCCATATGACATAAAAGGTAGTGTTACTCCGGTTACTGGAATTAAACCAATTACAACTGAAAGATTCATAACAACTTGAACAGTTAACTGAAAAGTAAGACCAAATGCTAAGTATTTAGGAAATAGTTCTTGTTCTCGTAAAGCAATTTTTATTCCTCGAATTAAGATAATTGCAAATAAAAATAAAATTACAAAAGTTCCAATTATTCCAAATTCTTCAGCAACAATAGAAAAAATAAAATCAGTTTGAGGTTCTGGAAGATAAAATGCTTTTTGACGACTATTTAAAAATCCTACTCCAAATAATCCTCCGGGACCTATGGCATATAAACTTTGAATAATTTGAAACCCAGTTCCTAAGGGATCAGACCATGGATTAATAAATGATGTTATTCTATCCATTCTATAAGGTGCAATAATAATTAATACAATGATTCCAATTATTCCAAGAATTCCAAGTCCAATAAAAAATTTCATATTAACTCCTGATATATATAAAATAGCAATAATAGTTATTATAATAATCATACCGGTTCCAAAGTCTGGTTCTAACATAATAAGTCCAAAAAGAAAAAATAAAATAAAAAGAATAGGGAAAACTCCTTTTTTATAATCTTTTAAAAACTTATTACTTTTTTCTAAATATTTTGAAGTAAATATTATTAGAGCAAGTTTTGTAAATTCACTAGGTTGAATACCAAATGATCCTATTTGAAACCAACTACGACTTCCATTTCTAACAACTCCTATTCCTGGTATTAAAACTAAGATTAATAAAATAATACAAGATATTAAAATAAAATTAGCTTTTTTATAATAAACTTTGTAATCAATTTTTGATATAATAAATAAAATTAGTAATCCTATAAAACTAAATATTCCTTGATTTATTACATATTTAAAAGAATTATCAAATTTATATTTAGCCCAAACGTATGACGCTGAATAAATCATTAATAAAGATATTATCATAAGTATTAATACTGTTATAAGAAGAGTTTTATCATATTTTTTCATAGAATCACCAATTAAGTTTATGATTAATTTTTAAATATTAGAAAAAAAGAAGTGATTTTTAATGAATAATCGTTTATAATTAAAGTATAGATATTTAAGGAGAGTAATTATGGAAAAAGTGATGGATGAAAAATGTTTAAATTGTGGTGCTTCCATTAAATATGAACCAAAGAAAAAAAAGTTTATTTGTGAATATTGTGGTGGAGAGTTTACACTAGAAGAACTTGATAAGCATAAAAAAGAATTAAAAAAAGAAAACAAGTTAGAACGTGAATTTAGTAAAATGGAAGAAATGGAAGGATATGTTTGTAAAAACTGTGGTGCTGAAATTATTAGTTTAGATAATATATCATCAACTACTTGTCTTTATTGTAAAAGTAGTGCTATTATTAAAAATCGTTTAACAGGTGTATATAAACCAGATAGTATTATTCCATTTAAATATAAAAAAGAGGATGCCATTAATGAATTTTTAAATATATGTAAACATAGACCTTTAATACCAAAAGGATTTCGAGATACCAAAAATATCGATTCTATGGAAGGATTATATGTACCATTTTGGTTATATGATACTGAAAATGATGCCTATTTAAGATGTGATGGTACTAAGGTTACAACTTGGATGGATTCAAGATATGTTTATACTAAAACAAGTTATTATCGGGTATCTCGTGGTGGTAAATTAACTTTTAAAAGTATTCCGAATGATGCTGCAACAAGATTTGATGATGTAATCATGAACGCAATTGAACCTTTTGATTATAAAGAACTTGTGAATTTTAATCCAAGTTATTTAGCAGGATTTTTATCTGAAAAATATGATGTAGAATCAACTGATGCTTATAAAAACGCCAAAGTTAGGATTGAAAATGATTCTAGAAGTTATTTAAAAGGAGAAATGAATGGATATAATACTTTAATTTTAAAAGAAAATACCAATAATATTTCTGTAAAAGAAACTAAATATGTTTTTTTACCTGTTTTTGTTTTAAATATTAAATATAAAGATAAAATATATCATTTTGCTATGAATGGCCAAACCAAAAAATTAGTTGGAGAAATCCCGGTTGATACGACAAAATTAATGTTATTGATATTTGGATGTTTTATTTTAAGTTTTGGAATAATTTTAGGAATCTTTTTGATGATGGGATGGAGGATGTAAAATGAAAAAAATAATTTATTTTACTTGTTTTATTATTTTACTTTATTTAATTAGTATTATTCCAGTTAGTGCCAAAGAAAATAAAATGTGTACTAGGAGTGAAACTAGTTTGCATGTAAGAGAAGAATTTAAAAATAATCATAATTTAAATGATATTTTAACAACTCCTTGCGTTGATGATGTTGAAAAAATTTATGATTTTGCTGATTTGTTGAGTGATACTGAAGAAGAAAAGTTATATACAATTGTTAACGATTTTATTAATCAAACGGGATATGATTTAGCTGTAGTTACTACTAATGAAAATAATAAAAAAGATGAAGTTGCATATGCTGATGATTTTTATGATTATAATGATTTTGGTAAAGGTACTAGTAGAGATGGAGCATTAATCCTTATTGATATGTTTAATCGTAAAGTATATATTTCAACAACAGGCAATGCCATTTTAATGTATGCATCAAGAATTGATAGTATTATTGATTCGGGATATGATAATTTAAAAAATGGAGAATATTATAATACTTTTTCAAATATGATTGAAAAAATGAGTTATTATTTTGACTTAGGGCCAGATGAGAATGATTTAAGAACTATTATAATTGATGAGTATGGAAAACCTAGTTATATTAAATATGTATCATATCCTTTAATAGGATTTATTTCAGGAATTATTACTTTAATTGTAACTTTAATTATTTATAATATGTCTAAATTAAAAATAAAAGTTGGTTCAACAATTAGTTATTTGAAAGATAAAAATATTACTAAAAGAGAGGATACTTTGGTAAATACTGTAGTTACACATACTTTAAGACATGTAGATACAGATAGCGGTGGAGGACATTCATCAGGTGGTGGAAGTTTTCATTCATCAAGTAGTGGTAGTTTTCATGGTGGTGGCGGAAGAAGTTTCTAAAGACTATCTCCGAAAATGTTCTTTTAAATTAAGAAAACAAATTGTAAATAAAGAAACGAAAGAAGAAAAAATCAGAGAAAAAATTTTAAATAATAATAAAGTTATAGAAACAAAAAATATTTTAGTTTATGTATCAAAAAAGTATGAAATAGATACTTTTAAATTAATTGAAGAATTATGGAATTTAAATAAAAATGTATATGTACCTAAAGTAGAAGGAAATAATTTAAAGTTTTATAAGATAAAAACATTTAATGATTTAGAAATTGGAAACTTTCATTTATTAGAACCAAATACTAATGAAGAATATATAGAAAATAAAGATACTATAATTGTTCCAGGATTAATGTTTGATAAGAGCGGAAATCGACTAGGATATGGCAAAGGATTTTATGATAGGTATTTAAAAGATAAAAATATTTATAAAATAGGAATTTGTTTTTCCACAATGTATGTGGATAAAATAAAAATAGATAAGTTTGATATAAAAATGGATGAGGTAATAACGGAGTGATTGTATGGAATTTTCAAGATTTGAATTATTAGTAGGAGATAATATTTCTAAAATAAAAGCATTAAAAGTTCTCATAATTGGTGTTGGTGGAGTTGGAGGATATGTTGTTGAAAGTTTAGCAAGATGTGGTGTAGAAAACATTACGATAGTTGATTCGGATACTGTTGATATTACTAATATTAATAGACAGTTAATTGCGTTTCATTCAAACTTAGGACAAAAAAAAGTTGATGTTTTGAAAAGACGAATTTTGGATATTAATAAAGATTGCTTAGTCGATACCTTCGATATATTTTATACAGAAGAAAATAAAGATATTATTTTTAATAAAGAATATGATTTTATAATTGATTGTTGTGATACGATTAAAAGTAAAGAAATATTAATAAGAGAAGCTATTAAAAGAAATATTAGAATAATTTCTTCAATGGGAGCTGGTTTTAAACTTGATCCTACTAAAATAAAAATTGAAAAATTAAAAAATACAAGTTATGATAAAATTGCAAAGATATTAAGATATAACTTAAAAGATTTAAAAGAAGGATTGGAAATACCAGTTGTATTTTCAACAGAAACTACGGAAAAAAAAGGAAAAATTATTGCATCAAATTCCTTTATACCAGCAATTTTTGGACTTTATATCACGTCTTATATAATAAATAAAACTTTGGAGGATTTATGAAAAAAGAATATATACCAACATTTTTGTTAATTGTTTTGCTTCTTGGAGCATTGGTTTATTACTATACAATTGGAATTTAAAAAGAAACTACAAATAGTTTCTTTATTTTTTTATCTTCGATTTTTCTTTATAAAAATCATTTACTTTTATGCAATCTAATAAATCATTTGTAATAAAATATGGATTATCACCAAGTTCATATGGATAAATTAAATGATCAACTTTGTTTGAAAATAAGATTCCAATCCCACCATCATGAATCCAACCAAGTATTTTAGACTCTGCATCATCTATTAAAATATTTCCTTTAGCATTTAAAGCAAAATGTTTTTCAATTTTTTTAGGAATTGTTGTTACTTTAAGATTATGAATTCTTGATTTTAAATCATCAGTTTTAATTATACCTTCATTAAAACTACATCTATGAGTTGCAACTTCTACTAAAAGAAATTCTTTAGATTCAATAAGTTTTTCAATTTTTTGAATACTATTATTAAGTACTCCTGCTTTATCAATTAAATAATTCCAATCAACTTTTTTAAAATAATTAGTAATTTCATCTTGATTAGTCGTATCAATTCCAAGACGTTTCATTTCTAAAAAAGCATATGTTACAGTATCAAACATTACTCCATCAAAATCAATATATAGATTTCTCATCTCATCACCTAATAGATATTCTACCATAAAATACTTTAATTTGTTCTAAAAATTTATTAATTTTAATAAAATAAAATGATGAATAAAGTAAAAGAATTTATAAAATCTAATGATTTGCAAATAAATTATGTAAATGGAAAATTAAATATTGTTAATTATAATGAAATTATTTTAATTAGTGATACTAAAATAGTATTATTAAAAGATGGAAAAACAATTTGTGTTAAAGGGCTTAATTTAACTTTACTTAAACTATTAGATTTTGAAATATTAATTGGTGGGTTAATTAAACAAATAGAATTGTAGGGGATTTTATGAATATTTATATTGTAAAAGTTAGTTCTAAATATTTTAATAAATTAATTAGATATTCTATCTATTTTCAAAAAATAGAAAAAGTAGGAGATTATTATTACTTATCACTTGATAAAGAAAATTATAAAAAAATAGAAAAATATCGTAAGTTATATTTAATTGAAGATGTGGATTATAAAGGTTTTATTAAATATAAAAAAATAGTATGTAATCATATTATATTTTTTATATTATTTATAATTTCAATAATATATATTGTTTTTTTATCTAATCTTATTTTTGATGTTCAAGTAAAGACAAATAATAAAGAATTAGAAAAATTTGTATTAAATGAACTTAAAAATATGAAAATATCTCCTTTTAACTTTGTAGTACCATTTTCTAAAAAGGAAAAAATTAAACAAGATATTTTAAAAAAGAATAAAGATAGAATAGAATGGATGGAGATTACAAGAAAAGGAGTTAAATATATTGTTAATGTTGAAGAAAGAAAAAGTATAAATAATGATTATGATAATAGTCCAAGGGATATTATTGCAAGTAAAAATGCAATTCTTTTAAAAATAGAAGCCAAAAAGGGTAGTATTGTTAAAAAATTAAATGATTATGTGAAAAGAGGAGATGTTGTAGTAACTGGTTCTATTACACATAAAGAAGAAATTGTTGATTTAGTGAAAGCTGATGCTATAATTTATGGTGAAACTTGGTATAAAGTTCATGTATCATATCCTATATCATATTATGAAAAAACTTTTACAGGAAATACTAAAAAAAGATTAAGTTTAAATTTTTTTAATAAAAGTTTTGAATTTGGTAGTGGTTTTAAAAAAGAGGAAGTTGAAGAATTTAAAATTCTTGAAAATAAATTTTTTCCTATAAAATTAGGTTTTGATACAGTAAAAGAAATGGTTTTAATTGATGACGTTTATACTGTAGAAGAAGCTGTTGAAATAGGAACTAATAAAGCCGAAAAAGAACTTTTAGAAAAACTTCCTGACGACTCAAAAATTTTAAATCAAAAAAAATTGAAAATTATAGTAAATAATAGTACAATAGATATGGATATTTTCTTTAAGGTGTATGAAAATATTACTGATATAAGAAAAATAGAAAAAGGTGATATAGATGTTAGCCGATAATTTAATGTTTGTTATGGAAAATACCTGGCCTATTGTATTAGTTACAGTAATAAGTGTAGTTTCTTTAAGAATTACTTATGTAATTAAAAATAAAAAGAAATTTATTCTATATGAAGAGTTACTTAGTTTAATTTTTGTCATTTATATTCTAATGTTTTTCCAAATTGTAACAAGTCAGGATGTTATTTCTTATGGGAATAATTTTATTCCTTTTAAGGAATTAACCAGATATAAATTAGGATCTAGTTTATTTTTTAGAAATATAATTGGTAATATTCTTTTGTTTATGCCATATGGTTTTTTTGCATCTTACTATTTAAGACTAGAAAAGAAAAGAAGTGCATTTTTATTAGTACTTATTGTCTCACTTTCAATTGAATGTGTTCAACTTGTAATTGGAAGATGTTTTGATGTTGATGATATTTTATTAAATTTAATAGGTGGAATGATTGGATATTTTATTTATAAAATACTTGAAATGTTAACCGATAAGATGTCTAAAAGAACGATTAGTACCATTTTAATGATGGGAGTTATTATTTTAATTGTAATACTTTTATATATGATGATGTGAGGTAGTTATGAAATTAGGATTATTTAATGAAACAGAAGAAGATTTAAAAAATGAATTTAAAATTGTAAGAAAAGTTTTAAAAAAAGGCTTAAAAATTTTAGATATAAAAACTTGTGAATTTAATATTATTGTAGTTGATAACAATTATATTCATGAATTAAATAAGGTGTATCGTGGAATTGATCGAGAAACGGATGTTATTAGTTTTGCCTTAGAAGATGATAAAACATTTAATCCTGAGGGAAGAATTCTTGGTGATATTTATATATCTATTGATAAAGCTAAAAGTGGGGCAGAAGAATATGGACATTCGTTTCTTAGAGAATTTTGCTTTTTATCTGTCCATGGAATGCTTCATTTACTTGGATATGATCATATGAATCCAGATGATGAAAAAGTTATGTTTTCACTTCAAGATAAGATATTAGAAGCATCTAATATTAGAAGATAATATTAATATGGAAGTTATTATTAAAGATATACCTAGACAAGTTTTTATAACAAGAAAAAGAGGAAATAAAAATACTTATTTAAGAGTTAAAGAAGATTTAAATATTTATATTACAACTAATTATTTTACTAAAGAAAAAGATATTTTAGATTTTATTTTAAAAAGTGAAAAAAGTATTATAAGAATGCTTACTAGAATAGAAAAAAAGCATGATGTTGAAAAAAATTTTTTCTATTTAGGAAAAGAATATGATTTAATTTATTGTAATAAATTAAATACTGATATAGATTTAGAAAAATGGTATAAAGATAGGGCTCAAGAAGTTTTTCGTGAAGAATTAAATAAAATGTATAAAATCTTTCCAACAAGAATCCCATATCCTAGTTTAACTATTCGAAAGATGAAAACAAGATGGGGAGTATGTAATGTAAAAACTAAAAGAATTACTTTAAATTTAGAACTTATAAAGAAAGATATAAAATATTTAGATTATGTAATTATTCACGAACTATCTCATTTAATTTATCCTAATCATTCTAAAGATTTTTGGAATTTAGTAAGTATTACAATACCAAATTATAAATTATTAAGAAAGGAACTAAATAGTTATGAATAAAATTATGGATGGAAGGCTTGTTCGAGATACAAGAAAAGAAGAATTAAAAAAAGAAATTACAAAATTAAAAGAGAAGTTAACTCTTGTAGTTATTAGTGTTGGTGAGGATCCTGCAAGTAAGGTTTATGTTCATGAAAAAGAAAAAATGGCCTGTGACGTTGGTTATCAATTTATAAATATGCATTTTGATGACATAGAAGAAGATAAATTAATAAAAGAAATTGAAAAATTAAATAATGATGTAAATATAAACGGAATAATTGTACAACTTCCTCTTCCAAAGACTTTAAACAAAAATAAAATTTTAAATACAATTTCTCCATTAAAAGATGTAGATGGGTTAACTGATTTAAATTTTATTAAATTAATTAGAAAAGAAAAAGGTTTAATTCCTTGTACACCTAAAGGAATTTTATCAATTTTAGATTATTATAAAGTAGATTTATCAAAAAAAGTAGTAATTGTAGGTAGAAGTGAATTAGTAGGACTTCCCTTATTTCATCTTCTTTTAAATCGTAATGCAACTGTTACTTTGTGTCACTCAAAAACTAAAGATTTAAAAAGTTATACGAAGGATGCTGATATATTAATTGTTGCTGTTGGAAAAAAAGAATTAATAAGTCGTGATATGGTAAAAGATGGTAGCATTATTGTTGATGTTGGAATTAATAGAGAAAATGGTAAACTATATGGAGATGTTGAAAATAGTTCTTTAGAGGTTGCAAGTTTCATGACCCCTGTTCCTGGAGGTGTTGGTCCAATGACAGTAATTTCATTGATGGAAAATGTATTAGAAGCATATCTATTACAAAAGAAAAATTAGAAGATATGGACTTATGGTATGAAAAATTTAAATTTAGCACCAGCAGATACTTATAAAATTTATAATAAAGGGATTATCACCAATGAAAAAATAAAAATTTTAACTAACTTATATCAACCTATTATTGGTTTTTCGGCAGTATCTTTATATTTAACTTTATTAAATGATTTAAATAAAAAAAATGAAAGTTTAACTTATACTCATCATCATTTAATGACATCTATGCAGTTAAAACTAGAAAGTATTTTAGATGCACGTTATAAATTAGAAGGAATCGGTCTTTTAAAAACTTTTGTAAAACAAGGAGAGATAGATGAATATTTATATATTTTATATAGCCCACTTTCAGCTTACGAATTTTTTAATCATCCAATATTAAATGTTGTTTTATATAATAATATTGGTGCAAAAGAATATGAAATGTTACAAAGTTTTTATAAAGTACCAAAAATTTCTGTTAAAGATTATCAAGATATTACCACAAGTTTTGAAGAAGTATTTACATCAAATATGAATACAAGTTTACTATTTGATAACTCTGATATTCAAGATGATAAATTTCGAAAAATTGAAATTAAAAGTAATTTTGACTTTGATTTATTAGTGAGTTCTATTCCTAAACGTTTGGTAAATGAAAAATGTTTTAATGATGAAATTAAAGAATTGATTCTTAATCTATCGTATATTTATAAAATTGATAATTTGAATATGCAAGGATTAGTAAGAAATAGTTTAAATGAAAGAGGAATGATTGATAAAATAGAACTTCGAAAGAGTTGCAGAAATTATTATCAATTTGAAAACAATGGAAGACTACCAACCTTAATTTATAACAAGCAACCTGAATATTTAAAAACACCTATTGGAAATGAATCTAGGTTATCTAAACTAATTTATTACTTTGAAAATACGAGTCCATATGACTTTTTAAAAAAAAGTTATGGTAATACAGAACCTACGAATAGAGATAAGAAATTAATTGAGAGTTTAATGCTTGAACAAAAATTAAATCCTGGAGTAATTAATGTTTTAATTGATTATGTTTTAAAAATTAATCATAAAAAATTAAATAAAGATTATATAGAAACGATTGTTGGACAATGGAAAAGGCTTAAAGTAGAAACGGTTATGGATGCTATGGAAGTATGTAAAAAAGAACATAAAAAGTTTAAGAAAAATGTTTTAAAAATTGAAACAAAAGATATAAAAGAAAATACTAAAGATGTAGAACTACCTTTATGGTTTGATCAAAAAATTGAAAAGAAAAGTGAAAATTTACAAGAATTAAATGATTTATTAAAAGAATTTGATTAAAACAATTTCTTTTTTTTTCGTTTTATGTTATTCTTAAATAAGAATAGGTGGTAATATGAAAAAATTATATACATTAATAATGATATTTTTCCTTTCGTTTATTTTTAGTGTTGATGTTAAAGCAGATGAATTTATAGATTGTGAATATCAAAATACAAATAATTCTAATGATATAATAATTATTTCAATTGACAAAGACACATTAATATCTCGCTTTACGAATAAATTAGGATCATCACAACCATTTTTTCCTTTAAATTTAGTGAGTGGTAGTAATAATAGTTATATGTTTGATAATGATAATGGTGATGTTGGTTATTATTATCTAGAAAAAGAAAAAAAGGTAGTAAGTGCTTGTCCAAACTCAATAATAAATTATTATGAAAATAATTCCTTTGAGAATAAAATTGAAGTGGCTTATATAGCTTCAAATGGTTTTTTGAGTGGTAAAAGTAGTCCATTAAAAATGCCAATTATTTATTTTAATGATAATGGTGTAACTGCATCAAAAGAAAAAGCTAAATTATTTAATGCGTATGGTGGAATTTCTAATAATGAATTTTCTGAATATAAAAAAGTAACTTATAATTTTAAAGGTTTTAAAAGTAATGATACTCCTATTGATGAGAACGGTGAAATAAGTTGTAATTATAAAAGTAGTGGAAAAAATGGTATATACAATTTTAAATTTAAAACTGATAAAAGTTTAAATCATAAGTATTCATATAATTCAGGTGAATATAAAACAATTATATTAGATAGTGAAAGAATAGAAATTAAATCATGTCCTTCGGTTATAAAAGTTGGAGGAAATAGTATGACTACTTTTACTATTTCAACTCCAGATGCATGTTATTATGATAATGAATTATGTTTCTACGAAGAAAGTGTATCTCCGTATTATGGTAATAATGGTACTTTGATTACTTATTATACTGAATATAGAGCTAGTAATTCAAAAATATCTGTTTATATAGATGTTTCAAATAACATAACAATTAGTGATTCAATAAGTGAAATAAATGTACAAAATTTAAATGATTATTCTAGTATATTTTTAAATAAAACAAGTTCAAGTTATCCTAAATATTTAGTAAAAGAAATAGGAACAGGTGTTTATAAATTTGTTAATAGTAAAAAAGATGAAAATGGAAATGCGATTTCATTTGATAAAATATATATAAATATAAATGAATTAGGATTGAATGGAACGGGACTTGGAGAAGAAAAAATATATGCAACTTGTAATGAATTATTTGGTGATACATTACTAGGTTTTATAAGAAATGATATTTTACCAATAATATGGATAGGAGTACCAATCCTTTTAATACTTCTTACATCATTTGACTTTGCAAAAGTTGTATTTATAGATGATAAAGAAGGAATACAACGTGCTTTTCAAAGATTTATAAAACGTGCAATAGCAGCTCTTCTTATATTCTTAACACCGACAATACTGGTTATTCTAGTTGATGTAATCGGAGCAGGAGATACTGTTCAAAGTTGTATTAGAGAA
>ONSF01000095.1 GCA_900320425.1 uncultured Eubacteriales bacterium
AGATAGAGATGGTACAATAAATAAAGATTATCCTGATATAGAATGGAAATATATTAAAAATCCAGAATTATTAAATGGAACTATTGAAGGGTTTAAAATTAATTAAAAGATATGGTTATGAAATTATTATAGTTACTAATCAATATATTATTGCAGATGGAATAATTACTAAAGAGCAATATAAGAAATTTAATAAAAAGTTAAAACAAATTTAAGAGGTGATAGTTTGAAAACAATATTTTTAATTAGGCATTCACTAAAAGAAGTTAAATATTATTCTGATAATGAATTGGCTGACAGACAAACATTTGATGAACAAAAAAAGTTAAGTGAAGAGGGGAAAGTATTAGCACACAAATTATCACAACTTGAACTTTTAAAAAATGTTAAAGAAGTATGGTCAAGTAATTATGAAAGAGCAATAGAAACAGCCAAGTATCTTAATGAAAATGTTAATATTGCCAATTCTTTTGATGAAAGACATTATGGGGATTTTCCACCAAATGTTAATAAAGAAGAGTTTTGTATAAAACAATATCAAGACGAGAACTTAAAAAATGTTAATGGGGAATCACAAAAAGATGTTAGAAAAAGATTCGATAATCAAGTTAATTATATTTTAGAAAATTCTCCTAATGATGAAATAGCAATAGTTGCACATAATACTGCTATTCTATTTTATATATTAAAGTATTGTAATCTAGTTAGTGCAGAAGTACCATGGAAATTAACAATTAGTTATAAAGATAAGATATTAATAAAGAATAGTATTATGAGATCACCATCTATAATGAAACTTGTTTTTGATAATAATACTTTGATTGATATAGAGTATATTGAGTTATAAAGTAAATTGGATAGAATGAAAATAAATTTTCTAAAGATAAGTAAAAAACAAAAATGTGTTTGTTACATAATTTAATAAAAATAACTGAATTGTTATATGAAGAGGTGATATGATGATTAATATTGTAAAAATTTCTATAGAAGAATTTGAATATGAAATATATAGTAAATATAAAAAAATATTTCCATCAGCTGAAAGAAGAAAATGGAGTAAAATTAAAAAATCATATAATGAAGGGATTGAAAGATTTTATAAGGTAGAGCTGAATGAAAAAACTATTGGATTTATAATGTTAGAAAATGTTATAAATAATTGTAAACTTGTAATGAAAAATGATTATGATTACTATGCTAAAGATAGACATGATAAGTTATTAGCAGGATTAATGCCTTCTCATAGGTTTGTTGAAAAACCCATGATGAAAGATATGATTGAAGATTTATCAAATAAAAAAGTATTAATGCTTGGATGTGGTACAGGAGAAGAATCAATTTTTTTAAAAGCATTTGGAGCTAAAGAAGAAGATTTAATTGGAATAGATTTATCTAAAAAATCCATAGAATTAGCTAAAAAATCATATCCAAATATTACTTTTATTGTTGGAGATATGTCTAAACTTCCTTTTGAAGATAATTTTTTTGATTATATATATAGTAGTTTAGCTATTCACTATAGTCCAAATCCAGAGATAGTATATAAAGAAGTATATAGGGTTCTTAAACCTAATGGAAAGTTTTTGTTTTCATTAGTACATCCTATTAGATGGGCAAGTTTTGAAAAAGAGATAGATGGTAGTTTATATAGATTAATTGGGTGCTCAGTAGATGATAAAGAGAGCACAGTATTTGGAAGTTATAATACATTTAAAGAACATACACATACTCATTTTTCTTGGGGAATAAATGAAACATTATCATTTTATGTTGGTTCTCCATCTTTCCATTTTAAATTACTTAGAAAAAGTGGATTTGAGGTATTAGATTTTACTGAATCTAAAGCAATAGAAGAAACTAAAAAAGATGATATGAATTACTATATTAAAAATAGTGAATTACCTCAATTTATGGCTTTTCTAGCTATAAAAAAATAGAAGGAAGAATTAATAAACAAAATCGTAGAATATTTGGATAAATAATATTAAAAAAATATAAAAAACAAGGAGTAAACCAATGGAAGAACAAATTATAGATTTGTATAAAAGTATTATAATTAAAGGATTATATGATGAAAAATATGCTGGAAATAGTCAAATAATTGATGGATTACAACATGGAGTATGCATTGATTTTTCAAATAAATTGATCGAGGAATTACGAAAAATAAATGTCGAATGTGGATTAATTTCAACGTTAAATGCTGACGGATTTAAACATGCTGCGGTAGTTTATAGAGATACAGTAACAGATGATGTATTTATTGCAGATCCCGTAACAGATGTAAAAATTATAAGTAAATATCAAACTAGTGAACGTGATACAGTAATAAATGATATTTTAAAAAGAAAAAACTATAAAAGGGAGTTAAGAGATTATATAAGAGAATATGGAAAAATAACAGCATATGGTGATTTAATGAATATTACAATGGATAATATTCAAGATGTAGAGGAAGTTGAAGCTATTCCTTCAATTAATTCAAGAATAGCTAAGAAATCTGAACAATGCCAGACTGCATTTGGATTGAATAGTTTAAAACAACTTGCAGATGGACCTACATTACTTGCATGTCAAAGTCTTTATAAAAAAGGAATTGAAACATATTGTAGTAATTATGTACCTGGTGAATATTGTTCAATTAATGTTAGATTTAATTCATTATCTGAAGAAAATAAAAAAATTATATTTGAATTAGTTCGAAAATATCCTAAAAACTATTTTGTGAAAGTAGATACAGGATTTTATGGATTGCTTGGAAGAAATGATGAATTTGATGAAAACTTGCCATTTGAATTAGTTTTTGGATTTGAGGATATTAGAGGAAAGATTGAAACACAAATAAACCTTGAAATGAATGAATTGATTAAAATGTTAAAAAAACAAGAATATAGAGAAGGAGTTTTTACAAGAGAAGATATTCTATCTAATAAACATAATAAAATGGTTGCAGGTAGTACGTTTTTCGGAGTTAGAGAATGTAATTCAACACCAGAAAACACTAATGATGAAATTGCTAAAAATGAAGGCTTATTTTATTCTCATAAATATAATTTATTTTTCAAGGGTTGGATGAATAAGTCTAGATATATTGAAAGTCTATTTAGAGATGAACACGATTTAAGAACAGAAGAAGAGATAGCTCATGAAAGTGGAATAGTATTTGATGAAAATAGTGGAATGTTTTTTGAATCAGAAGAAGATATGTTAATGTATTATGATTCTATTACAGTAAAGAAAAGATTTTAAATAAAGGAAGTTGATTTTTATGAATATTGAATTTGATTTGTTTGAAAAGTTATTTAATAAAATTGAAGGTGAACCTGAAATTACAATTTATTTTAATGATAACAAAAACCAATATATGATTATAAAATATGATGATTATGTTACATTCCAAAGATGTGGATATGGCGATGGAAGTGGAGAAATAAAGTATAATAATTTACGAGAATTATATGAGACAAAAACAATCGATGATATTTGTTTAAAGGATATGTGGAAAGAAATAGATGATATTATAATTGATGAAGGTTTGAGTTTAAAAGATGATTTAGATTATATAAAGAAATTATATGAATTATAAAAAAATGATTCAAATAATATTAAATTAGTCAAAACTTTTAGAGAAAGAGGTAAAATTATGGATTATACAATAGAAAAATTAAGTATAGATAATGCACATGAATATGCATATGTTAATTCGCGTGCATGGCTAGAATCATATAAAGGTATAATTGATGATGAATTCCTTAATGAAATAAATACTGATGAAAGTATTAAAGATTTTACTGAAAAATTAAGAGGATATGTAGTTAATAGTTCAGATTATTTCTTTTTGTTAAGAGTCGGTGGAAAACCTGTTGGAGTATTATGTGTTAGAAAACCAAAATACGAAGATTATCAAGATTGTGGTGAACTTGGAGCTATATATTTATTAAATGAAGCAAAGGGAAAAGGATATGGTAAAATTCTTTTCGAATTTGCAAAAGAAGAATTAAAAAATATGGGGTATAAAAAGATGGTTAATGGTTGTTTAGTAGGAAATCCATCAAATGAATTTTATAAGCATATGGGTGGTAAGTTGGTTAAACAAATTCCATTTATTGTAAAAAAATCTGGGCAAGAATTAACTGAAAATATATACTATTATGAAAGTATTTAAGAGGAGTCTAACTTTTATAAATTGAGGTGCAAATATGAGTTATATAATGAATATGAGAAGTAAAGTAGGACATGAACCAATTATAAATGTGGGTGCAACTATTTTAGTATTCAATGAAAATAAAGAATTGTTATTAAATTTAAGAAGTGACACTAATGATTGGGGAATACCAGGTGGTGGAAAAGAATTAAATGAAACATTAGAGGAATGTGCAATTAGAGAATTAAAAGAAGAAACTAATCTTGATACTAGTGATTTAGAGTTAGTTACAGTTCTATCTGGTAATGAATATTATTATAAATATCCTAATAATGATGAAGTTGACTGTGTTATTATTTTATATCAAGTAAAAAAATATAGTGGGGAATTAAATATTAATGATGGTGAAAGTACTAAGTTAAAATTCTTTTCATTAGATAATTTACCTGAATTAGAATCAAGAGCAAAAGTCATAATTGATAAGATAAAAAGTGGTATAGTTAAGTTATAAGAAAATATAACTGAAACATTATAAATTTAATAGTGGTGACATGTATATCTAATGTTAAAGAAATAAATGAGGTGTATTGGATGGATAAAAAAATAAAAGAATTAAGTGGTGCAAATATGGATATTGACTTAACTAGTAATCAGTCTGATATTAATTGGAAACAAAAAGTGTGTCCTTGGAACGAGAAAGAGAATACAAATGAACATAAGTGTGCTATAAAAAACACTTCAATATGTAAATATTTTTGTGGAATTAAATACTTAGATAGTGTTCTTTGTAGTTACCCTTATGAAAATACTGAAGTTTTAATGGATGATGAATAAAATCAAACTAATAGAAAGAGGAAATTTTTATGATTAAAATTGAAAATGTAATTAAGTCTTATGGTGAAAAGGATAATAAGATTGAAGTATTAAAAGGAATTAATTTAAATATAAATGATGGTGATTTTGTAGTAATATTAGGACCATCTGGTTCAGGCAAATCTACTTTATTAAATATTGTTTCAGGACTTGAAAAACCAGATAGTGGAAAAGTTACTTATGATGATAAAGAAATTACAAAGTTATCTGATAAAGAATTAACTGAGTTTAGAAAAAATAATATAGGGTTTATTTTTCAACAATATTATTTATTACAAAATTTAAATGTTGATAAAAATGTTAGAATGGGTGCAGATTTAATATCTAATAAAGATTATAAAAATATTATTAAAGCAGTTGGATTAGAAGATAAGCTAAACAAGTATCCATCTGAGTTATCAGGAGGAGAACAACAAAGAGTTGCAATAGCAAGAGCATTATCTAAAAAATCTAAAGTATTA
>ONSF01000022.1 GCA_900320425.1 uncultured Eubacteriales bacterium
AGACTTTTTTCTTATTTTTTTCTACTCTATATTATTTTATAACTAATTCTTTTATTGTTTTAACTTCATGATCAGATAAACTAGAGCCATTTTCTATTAAATTATTTAAAATTTCTAAGAATAATCCATCTATATTCATATCTTGATATTTCATTTTATTATTTTTTTTGATTATTTCTAATTTATATTGATAATAAATTTTATATAATTTATTAAAGAATTCATCTTCTGATAATCGATTATGTTTTAAATCTAAAGATTCTATAAGTCCTGCAATAAATATCCAATTTATATTACTAAGATTTTCTCTATATCCATTTACTTTAGGATACCATCTACTTGTATCTATTAAATTAAATTGATTTTTATCATAATCATAAAAAATATTATCCAAACAAATATCATTCATATAAATATCTTTATATTTATTAATTAATTCTTTTAATTCTAAAAATGATTCTTTTAACTTTTCCAAATTAGTATCCATTTTAAAGCCATCTTTAAGACTTTCTCCTTGTAAAAACGGTAATGTATATCCAACAACCGATTCTGTATCTTCATATTTTAAAATATCAACAGGAAAAGAAATTCTGGCATCTTTTAAATATGAAAAATAAATTTGTCTATCTTTTATAAAGTAATGAAATAATTTTACTAATAAATTATCATCTTCTTGAAAATAACAACGTCCTTCTTTGCCATATCCTACAAGAACACCGTATCTTAATGCTTCTATTTCTTTATAATTAACTCTAATAATTGCCATAAAACCACCACTTTTATTCTATAAGTTGTCCAAGTGTTATTATTTTTTTTTGTTTTCTTTCAGAAACTTCCAATTCTAATTCTTTTAAAAATTCATAAAAAAGATTTGAAATATGTAAATTATTTATTTTATGAGAGTAATTTTGATATGCTATAAATAAATTATTTAAATTTTTATTTTCTTCTAATATTTTTTTTAAATTAACTATATTTAAAAGAAGAGCATTAATCATCTGATAATTAAATAAGTCGATACTATAACTATTGCCACCTAATCCTTTATACCAAAAACTTGTATCAATAATATTTATTTGATTTTTATCATAATCATACAACAAATTTTTTAAATTAATATCTCTCATATAAATAAATTTATATTTTTCAAATAATTCTTTTGTGTTTAAATAAACTTGTTTTAACTCTTCTAAAGATAAATTTTTCTTAAATCCAAGCGTTAAATCTTCTCCATTTAAAAAATTCATCGTATAGCCAACTAATCTATTAGAATCTTTATCAAACCATATTTCTTTTGGAAAAGCTATTCTTTCTTCTTCTATATCATCAAACAATATATTTGTTTTAGGAATAGAAAATATTTTTATAATTTGATTATTTTGATACCTATAACATTTACTTTCAAAGCCCCCTCCAATTGGAGATGTTTTTTTTATATCTTCTAAAACTTTCTTTTCAACCAAAACCCTACTCATATTTACGCCTTCTTTATTTGAGAAAGTTCACATTCAATTGTTGTTTCTTGACCAAACAAATCAACAATTGCATTAACTTGTTTAGTTTCTTCATTAATACTTTCTACTTTACCAAACATACCAGAGAATGGTCCATCAACAATCTTAATAGAATCTCCAATTGCTAAATCATTCTTAATATCAATTCTAGCTATTCCCATACTATTTAAAATATTATCTACTTCATATGGTCTTAAAGGAGTAGGTTTAGCACCTTTCCCACTTGATCCAATAAATCCAGTTACTCCCGGTGTATTACGAACAATAAACCATGCCTCATCACTCATAACCATTTCTACTAGTATATATCCAGGAAATAGTTTTTTTATCTTTTGTTTTTCTACACCATTTTTTTCTTCTACAACTGTCTCCTCTGGTACAATAACTCTATAAATATAATCTTTCATATCCATAGAATTTGCACGCATTTCTAACTTTTCTTTTACTTTATTTTCATGTCCTGAATAAGTATTAACTACATACCATTGCTTTTCTTCCATAAATCCCCCTTATATTAAACTTTTTACAAGTGCCATCACAAGTTCTATTACATAAAAATATACTGCAAAAAATATTATAAATGTAATGGTTGCTATACTATACTTTACCATATCCTTACGACTTGGAAAATGAACTTTTGACATTTCTTTCTTAATTTGTTTAAAAAGATTTTCCTTTTTCTCTTTTTTCTTATCACTCTTTTTATCTTTTTTTACTACTTTGTCTTTTTTAGAAGTTTCTTTTTTCTTATCTTCTATTTCTTTGTTTTTAACTTTTTTACTCATATCTTCTCCTATTTTTTTGTAATATAAAAAACACTTTTCGTGTTTCATGTATATAATTTACCATAAATATACATAAAAATCAAGTGTTTTTGTTTATTTTATAACGAAAATATAGATAATTAGTCCAATTAAATAGAGTAGAGTAAGTATACTTGGAAGAAACAATATATTAACAAATGCTCCTTCATTATCTTCTTTGGCATAAGCACGACCAATTTCAGTTGCTAAGCTTTTTTTCATTACATTTGTATTTTGATTACTATTTTTATCTTGTTCTTTTTTTAATAAATAATCATTCATATAACAAACATTTAATCTTCTAAATATTTCTTCATAATATTCATACACGTCTTCTGGAATTAATCCCTGACTATTAAATTTTTCTAATTGATTTCTAATAAAATCAAAATGTTCTTGATTCATTTTTCCATCAACTAAAGTATTATTATAGGCCATAAGACCAATTTTTGATAACTGATAAATATTAATTGCTTTCATATTTTGACTAACTCCAATATCATTTAAAACATATTTAAAAGAATTAAAGGTTAGTTTTCCCTGATCTAGTATTATTTTTTTAGGATCAAAGTCATAAATACAAAAACCATGATTATGAAGAGATTCTAACATATGATCAAATTCAAGTAAAATTCTTGTTAATTCATTTTTATCATATAAATTTTCTTCTAATTTTTCAAAAAGAGTCATATGTTATTCACCTCCAAGACTATCTTAATTTAATTTTATCATAATATTAAAAAAATGAAACAAAAATTTTAATTTCTTATCTCATTTTTTTTAAATGTCTATCACTTACTAATGCAGCATAATAAATATCATTATCAACATTATAATCATATTTATAATCTCTTAATAAAATTTTTTCTTTTAAAGATTTTAACAATTCTAGTTTTTTCTTAATATCTTTATCATAAATACTTCCATATATTCCTACGGCAATATCATAGTTACCACTATTATGAAGAGTATCCCAATCTAAAATAGAGTAGAGGTTATAAGGATTTTCAGTCATTAATAAATCAATTCTTCGTGGTAAAACAATTTGTTGAATTTCATCTTTAGGTAAAAATTTTAATACAACTTCTTCATCTATTACCTGAAATGATGCAGGGATTAATCTTGTCTTATCAGTTAATTCATCAAAATCATAAGGAGAAATAATTGTTGTATTAAAAGGTTCTACTAAAGAATCAAATTCACATTTTCCAACTTCTGCAGTTGTTCTTTCTAAAATTTCTCTTCTTATTTCGTATAAAAAATCTAAATATCTATATCCTTGTTTTTTTCTTTCTTTTACAAATGAATAAAAGTCTTCTTGAAAACTTTTAGAATTAATATCTACAAACCTATATCCAATTGCATCTTTATATTGTGTAAATAAATTATCGTAATTATTATACATAATACCTCCCAATTTGTCATTTATTATAATTAATATTTATTTACTTGTAAAGAAAAAAAGACCTAAAATTGGTCTTAATTTATTTTTGTTATTTAAAATATGAAGTGCACAAAAGTTGTGCAATAGGATTTGTAATGATGTATAATACCTTTTAAGCAATTTATTTGTCATTA
>ONSF01000096.1 GCA_900320425.1 uncultured Eubacteriales bacterium
CCAGTCCATTTGAGATTCTCCATCGTGAGTTTCTCCAATTTTATGGATTTTCTTTGTATGGAATAATACACGTTCTGTACAAGTAGTCTTACCTGCATCAATATGTGCCATAATTCCAAAATTTCTTGTCATCAATAAAGATGTTTCACGAGCCATATTCTAATTTCCTTTCTACCAACGATAGTGTGCAAATGCTTTATTAGCTTCTGCCATTCTATGCGTATCTTCTCTTTTCTTAACTGCTCCTCCTGTAGAGTTAGAAGCATCAATAATTTCATTTGCAAGATTCATTGCCATTGAGTTCCCTCCACGAAGTCTTGCATAATTTACTAACCAACGAAGCCCTAATGTTTGACTACGTTTAGCATTAACTTCAATTGGTACTTGATAGTTAGATCCACCAACTCTTCTTGATTTAACTTCAAGTTGTGGTTTAATGTTTTCGATTGCTCTTTCAAAAACAGTCATTGCATCTTCTCCTGTTTTTTCTTTAATCATATCAAAAGCATCATATAAAATACGTTCTGCTTTTCCTTTTTTACCATCAAGCATAATACGATTTATTAACTTTGTAACGACTTTAGAGTTGTATATTGGATCTGGTAATACATCTCTAACTTCTGCACGTCTTTTACGCATAATAAACTCCTCCTTTCGTAAAATTTCTTATTATTTTTTCTTTTCGCGTTTAGCTCCGTATTTACTACGACCTTGTTTTCTATCTTTAACTCCAGCTGTATCAAGTGTTCCTCTTATAATATGATAACGAACACCAATTAAATCTGGTACACGTCCACCACGAATTAATACAACACTATGTTCTTGTAAATTATGTCCCTCACCTGGGATATAACAAGTAACTTCCATTCCATTAGAAAGTCTAACACGAGCAAATTTACGAAGAGCTGAGTTTGGCTTCTTTGGAGTCATTGTACCAACACGTACACATACACCACGTTTTTGAGGAGCATTAATCTTAGTTTGTTTTTTTCTAATTGTATTTACTCCAACTAATAATACTGGTGCTTTTGGTTTTCTAACCTTTTGTCCACGACCGTGTTTTACTAATTGATTTATTGTAGGCATATTTTCTCCTTCCTAACACACATCCAGGTGTGTCATATTCTTATATAAAATTAAAGCCTAGTTAAAATAAGCCCCAATTTCACAAACATGAATACTATACAATATCTTTATTTTCTTGTCAACAATTTTTTGAAAAAAACTTTTATATAAATAAATCAACTAAAATTCCCAATAAAACTCCAATAAAGTATATAATTCCAAGTATCAATAAATTTTCTTTAATATTTTTATTAGTTCTAAAAAGAAGTAAGATTCCAAGACCACTTCCCGTTAAAAGTCCTGACATCAAAGTTCCAATTGTAATTAATCCTGATAAATAAAGTTTCGTTATAATAACACTACTAGCACAATTTGGAATTAATCCAACTAAACTTGCCAAAAAGTAAGTTAAAAGATTCTTTCCTAGTAAAATATTTTCTAATGTTTCATCTCCCACTAAAAAAAGAATAAATCCAATCAAAACATTTGCAATTAAAATAAAGAATCCTATCTTTAAAGTATGTTTAATACTTGAAATAATAATACCTGATTCATGACAACTACAATGTTCTTCTTCACAAATTTCTTCGATATTTGAAAGTTTACTATCTTCCTTTCTTTTATAAATAAAATCAACTAAAATTCCAATTAACATTCCGATTAATACTTTAAATCCAATTATTTTTAAAATTAATAAAATACTTACTTTTTCACTTATCATAATAGGAATCATCTCATCACTTGTTGCAAGGTATACAGAAATTAATGTTCCAATTGTAATAATACGACTAGAAAAAAGACGTGAAGCAACAACACTAAAACCACACTGAGGAATTCCACCAAGAATACTCCCAAGAATTGGTCCTGTTTTTTTATTTTTAACAAGAATTTCACGACTTTTATTTCCTAATTTATGCTCCATAAACTCTAAAATAATAAAAGTAAAAAATAAATATGGTAATAATTTTAAAGTATCTAAAAACGAATCAAATATAATATCCAACATAATTTTACTCCATTCTAACTTATTTATTTCTACATTCAAAACAAATTCCATTTATAATAATATTTTCTTTATTAATATGAAATTTATGTGTTTTTATAATATGTTCTTCTAAATTTGTAATACAATTACAATCAATATGAATTAATTTAGAACAACAATTACATTTTAAATAAAAATGATTCTTATTATCACATTCTTCTAAATATTCATAATATGTTATATTATTCTCTCCAAGTTCTTTTTTTAATATTTTATCCATTACTAATTTATCAACTAATCGATAAATTGTTGTAAGTCCAACTTCTCTATTTAGTTTCAAATACAGATTTTTAATAGTAAAAGATTGTTTTTCATTTCTTATTATTTCAAAAATTTTTTCTTTTTGTTTTGTCATATAACTTTCTCTTTTCATAATAAACCTCTAAAATGAAAATCATTTTCATATTTATTATATATATTTTTTATAAAATTGCAAGAAAAAAGAACCAAATTTCTTTGATTCTTAGTTTAATTACTTAATTTCAATTTGTTTTACTTCTTTATGTTTATTTTCGATTTCTTTCTTAGGTATCTCTATCTTTAAAATACCATTTTTAAATTCAGCATGAATATCTTCTTCCAAAATGTCATCTCCAACATAAAAACTTCTAGAACATTCTCCAAAAAATCTTTCTCTATGAACAAATTTTTCATCTTTATCATGATTTTCATTTTTTTCTACTTTAGCAGAAATATTTAAATAACCTTTATTAAGAGATAAATTAATATTTTCTTTTTCAAATCCAGGTAAATCCATATCAATTATGTATTTATCATTTTTTTCTCTTATATCGGTTTTCATCATATTTCTTTCTTTTTTAAAGAATGAATCATCGAAAAAATCATCAAACATAGAAAAGTCATGTCTAGGTACTAACATCATTTTATCATCTCCCTTTCATATGTGTTACGTTTAGGTAGCACGACATAGATTATAATACCCATAATAAGGTTTTCTATTCCTTATTACGATTTAATAATAGCACACTTTTTAGCACTTGTCAAGTAGGAGTGCTATTTTTTTTAAAAATTTATAATTCTTGAAAAATACCAATAAATAAGATATACTTAAAAAGATTTAGAAAGGAGCTTATATGAAATTTATAATATTAGTATTAAAAGGAATGATAATCGGTCTTGCCAATATAATTCCAGGGGTATCTGGGGGAACACTTATGATAACACTTGGAATATATGAACAAGTAATTGATACAATTAGTCATTTCTTTACAAACTTTAAAAAGAATTTAAAATTTATTATTCCTCTTGGAATAGGAATGGGTCTATCTTTAGTTTTGTTTAGCAAATTAATAGGATTATCACTTGATAAATTCCCCTTTGCAACTACCCTCTTCTTTTTAGGATTAATTCTTGGAGGAATTCCCTTAATTTTAAAAAATATGAACAAAAATAATGATTCTAAAAAGATTAGCAATTATATAATAGCCTTCTTATCTTTTGCATTTGTAATTTTATTTGCTATGTTAAAAAGTGGAAGTGATGTTGATTTAACCAATCTTTCTTCTATAAAACTTATCCTTTTATTTTTAATAGGAATTCTTGCATCAGCAACCATGGTAATTCCTGGAATAAGCGGCAGTTTTATGTTAATGTTAGTAGGATATTATAAACCTATTATTGATACAATAAGAAACATTACCAACTTTGATTTAATTACCCATAATATCTTAGTACTTGGAGTATTCGGAGTTGGAGTATTAATTGGAATAATACTTGTTTCTAAACTAATTGAACTTTTATTAAAAAAACAAGAAACGAAAACTTACTATGCTGTATTTGGATTTGTTCTTGCAAGTTTTATCGCAATTATTAAGCCATTGTTTTCCGTTAAATTATCTATACTTGAGGTAATTATTGGAATTATTCTTTTATTACTGGCTGCATTTGGTGCTTATAAAATAAGTGAAAAATAGGTGGAATATGGATTTTCAATTTAAAAAAAGTCTAGGTCAAAATTTCTTACAAGATAAAAATATTTTAAAAAAAATAGTGTCGGTATCAGATATAAAAGAAAACTCTTTAGTTATTGAAATAGGTCCAGGAAGTGGTAATCTAACTAAAGAAATTGCTAAAGTGGCCAATAAGGTTTTATGTTTTGAAATAGATACAAGACTAGAAGAAATTTTAGATTTTGAATTAAGAGAATATAATAATATTGATATTATATATGATGATTTTTTAAAAAGAGATATAAAAAAAGATTTAGAGAACTACTCATATCAAAATTTATATGTTGTTGCAAATCTTCCTTATTATATTACAACTCCAATTATCGAAAAATTAATTAAATCAAAACTTAAATTTAATAAAATTACGGTGATGGTTCAAAAAGAAGTTGGAGATCGATTTGGTGCAAAACCAAAAACAAAAGATTACAATTCTTTAACTGTTTATTTAAATTATTATTTTAATATTAAACGTGAATTTATTGTATCAAAAGATGCTTTTATTCCTAAACCTAAAGTAGATAGCATTGTAGTAACTTTTGAGAGCAAAGAAAAAAATAATTATTTAGTGGATGAAGAATTCTTTCAAAAATTAATAAAAGATGCTTTTCGATATAAAAGAAAAAATATTAGAAATAATTTAAAAAATTATAATTTAGAAATAGTACAAAAAGTATTAGAACAAAATGGTTTTTCTTTAAATTCTAGAGCCGAAGAATTTCCTTTAGAAATATTTATTGATTTATCAAATGAATTAAGTAATTTAGATAATTAACAATATTTTACATTATTATTTGTTTTGAGATAAAAATTAATTTATAATAATTACAAGAGGTAGTTAAAGATGTATAATGATTTTTTATCAATGAAAGAAATTGAAGAAATTAAAGTAATTGATTTAAACAATCTAGATTTAAGAGAAAAAAAATGTTTATTTGCTTTTGCAAAATCAATGAATATAAATAATTATCCTTTTAGTTTTAAAAACTATGAAAAAGGAAAAATATGTATTTATAAAGAAAACAAAAAATGGCAAAGTTGCTATGTTTCAGAAGATGGTATTATTATGGATTTAAGATTTTATAATAATCCTTTTGACTTATGTATTAATATTTATAATAAACTTATTTACGTTAACCATAAATGTTTAGCTGATTATTTAAATGTTTTAAAAAAAGAATATGATTTAGAAGATATAAAAGAATATTTAAATCAAATAGTAGAAAATAATTCTGTAAAAAGAAAAATACGATAAGAATAAAAAGAAAAACACGGCATATAATTCTTTGGAGATGATTATATGCCTTTTAATATAGGAGATTTAGTTACTAGAAATTCCTATAATAATGATACAATTTTTAAAATTATGGATATAGATTCAGGAATTGCTACTTTAAAAGGAGTAAATATTAGACTTGAAGCTGATAGTAATATAGATGATTTAAAAAAGGTTGAAATTGATAAAAACATAAATGATGATCAAATTTTTTTAGATAGATTTGAAGTAAATTTAAATCGAGACGAATATTTTTATTTACCAGGAAAAGTTTTACATATAGATTCTGACGAAGACTATTTATCAAGATGTATGAAATTCTATGATAAAGTTCATGTAAAAGCATTCGGAATTAATTTAAAAGAAAGTGATATACCTTTAAAAATTAAATCTTTATTAGAAGAATATAATCCCGATATTTTAGTTATAACTGGTCACGATGCTTACTATAAAAAACTAGGCGATGAAAATAACAGTAATAATTATAAAAATACAAAAAATTTTATAAAAGCTGTAAATGTTGCCAGAAAATTAGAATCTCATGATAAATTAATTATTATAGCCGGAGCTTGTCAATCAAATTATGAAGAGTTAATTAAAGCTGGAGCTAATTTTGCATCAAGTCCTAAACGTATTAATATTCATGCTCTTGACCCAGCCATTATTGCCTCAAGTGTTGCCTTAAGTGATAAAAATAAAACGATTGATTTAATTGGTATTTTAGAAAAAACCAAATATGGTCCTAAAGGAATCGGTGGTATAATTACTAATGGTTGTATGTATGTGGGGTATCCAAGATGATATCCAAAATAAAAAATGAATTAACTGACGAAATTGGTAAAACTCTTCATTTTCGATTTAATGGAGCAAGAAATCAAATAGAAGAATTTGATGGATGTATAGAAAATACTTATAACTTTATATTTACTATAAAAACCGTTGATGAAAAATTAAAATCATTTACTTATAGTGATGTTTTAATTGAAAACCTTGAAATATTTGAAAAAGAAAATTAAAAGAATATATGACATATTATTTATATATTTTTTTCTATAATTAAAAAAGGGTGATAAAATGAGACTAGGAATTAGAATTATTGCAGTAATTACTTTTATTTTAGGTATTTTATGTATTATCTTTGGAAATCAATTAAATTATCATGTAAAAAATATAAAAAAAATAAATACTTCATTCGAATCATTTTCATTTTATAAAGAAGAAAATAAAGATCGATACAAAGAATACAAAAAAAATAATCCCATATTAAAAGATAAAGATATTATTTTAAGAGTTAATATTGGGCTTGATCATGGTTTTTATACTGAAACTAAAAAAGTAACAAATTTTAATTTATTAATGCTAATTAATAAATATAATTATGTAGACGAATCTTTTATTCCTGATAATTTAGTTTTAGTAGATAAATATGCAAGAGATGGAATGTATCTAGTAGAAGAATGTAAGAATGCTTTTATAAAAATGGCCCAAGATGCTGAAGCAGTTGGATATACAATACGAGCTATATCAACGTATAGAACTTTGGATTATCAAGAAAAATTATACAATAATTATGTAAAAAAAGACGGGATAGAAATTGCTGATACCTACTCTGCACGTCCAGGATATTCAGAACACCATACAGGACTTGCAATTGATATAGATAATAAACAATTAAGTTATACCAACTTTGAATCTACTAAGGAATTCACTTGGATGATGGAAAATTCTTATAAATATGGTTTTATTTTAAGATATGGACGTGATACAAGTATTACAGGATATATGTATGAACCATGGCATTATAGATATGTAGGACTTGAAGCGTCAAATTATATACATGAACAAAACATTACTTTTGAAGAATATTATTATGAATTTATTGATAATAAAAATAGTTAGATTTGATATGATTTTTTCTAACTATTTATAATAATTATAATCTAATTCTTTATTTTCAAAATATTCAACACCAATTGCTCTTCTTACTCTAAGTAATACTTCTTTTGATTTTTCTCTAGCTTTTTTACTTCCATTTTCTAGCATATCATAAACAAAATCTAAATGTTCTTCGTAATAATGTCTTCTTTCTCTAATTGGTTCTAATAATTCTTGAATAATATCATTTAAGAATTTTTTTATTTTAACGTCTCCAAGTCCACCACGCCTGTAATGTTCTTTTAATTCTTCTAAATTTTTATATTCTGGTAAATACTTAGCAAAATGTTCTTCCGTAGAAAATGCATCCAAATATTTAAATACCGTATTATTTTCGACATCACCTGGATCTTCTACTCTAATATGATTAGGATCTGTATACATACTCATAATTTTTTTCTTAATTACATCAGGTTCATCTGATAAATAAATACAATTATTTAAACTCTTACTCATTTTATTTTTTCCATCTATTCCAGGAAGTCTTTTACAAGCATCATTATTTGGAGTTACTAAATAAGGTTCTACCAAAGTTTCTCCATAATAAGTATTAAAAGATCTAACAATTTCTCTATCTTGTTCTAAAATTGGTTCTTGATCTTCTCCTCCAGGAACAACTACCGCATCAAAGGCAGTAATATCAGCTGCTTGACTAATAGGATAAGTTAAAAATCCCACTGGAACATTCGTACCATATCCTTTGGCTTCCATTTCAGCTTTAATTGTTGGATTTCTTTTTAGTCTTGACAATGTTACTAAATTCATATAATACATAGTAAGTTCAGAAAGTTCAGGAATTTGAGATTGAATAAAAATAGTACTTTTCTCTGGATCAAGCCCAACAGCTAAATAATCAAGAGCAACTTCTATGACACTTTTTCTAATTTTTTCGGGATCTCTAGCATTATCAGTTAAGGCTTGTAAATCCGAAATAAATATATATGGAATATATTTTCCTGAATTTTGCATTTCAACTCTATTCTTTAAAGAACCAACATAATGACCTAAATGAAGTTTTCCTGTTGGTCTATCTCCTGTTAGCAATATTTTTTTATTATCATTCATATATATCTCCTTTTAACAATTATTTTCTTTTACGATATTCTTCAACTAAGGAAATCCAATTTTCTTCAATTTGATTAAGAATTTCTCTTTCTAATCCCAAATCTTTTAAATAAAAATTAATTTCAGTCCTATGAATATCTCTAATTCTTAAATTTAAATAAGGATTATTGGCATCACTTAAATCTGATACTTTTAAAATTGATATTTTCCTTGTTTCACTTTCTAAATAATTTTGTAAAAATAATTCATATATTTTTTTATATAATGAGGCTAAGTCTTCTAAATCAACATTAATCTTAGTTTTTTCTTTCATTTTACCATTTTCAATTTCGCTAAATAAAAATAAATTATCTTCTATAATTCCAAAATCAAGAACAATTGTTTTTTGAGAATTTTCTCCTAAAATAGAATTTATTTTATAAAATATTAATTCACAATATGTTGTAATTTCATTTATATTATCTTCAGTACTCATATATAACTACTCCTTTTTTATAAGGATATTATATAAAATAATATAAAAAAAGACAAGTATGAGAATATTAAATTTTAAAGTTATTAATATTTATTATTCCAAATCTTTTTCAATTATAATTGTATGTTTACTAATCCCACGATATTTTCCTAATTCATCAAAATCATCTAAATCATAAGTAAAAATGGTAAGTTCAATATTAGATATAATTTCTTTTCCATTAGGTGCCCACATAAGTTTAATACTTGAAAGAACACTATCTTGATTATAATCTGCTTCTTCAATATGAGAATGCCATCCTGTTGTATTAATATCATCATATAACCAAACATAAATATAATTATTAAAAGGATAACTATTATAAGTTAATGGTTTTAAAATATTTTCATCAACAATACTTCCATCTTCAACAGTAAACTTTAAATTATAACCAATTTTATAATTTGAAAAATTAGGAATATTTTTAGATACTTCAGAATAAATTTGTTTCCTACTTGTTCCTATAACCTCTTCATCACTACTTAATAACATAGAAAAAATTCCTATTTCTTTAAATGATTCTACCTTACTTTTAAAAGAATTCATCTTTATAAACTTGCCATTTTTTGATTGATAAAAACCTATTTTTATTGGATTATTATCTTGATAACTCTCTTTTACCTCCTCTTTTTTAGTTTCTTCTTTATCTTTTTCTAAAATTATATCTTTTTTAGATTCTAATTTGTTATTATTTAAATTATTACATCCTGATAATATCAACAAAATAATAAATAAATATATTAATTTTTTCATATTCCTCCTATATATATTTTTTTATTAACAAAATCAAATTATCATTTTTTGTATTATTTAAAACCCCTATATATTTATATTTTCCATATTTTCTGATACTAAAAATATCTCCTTCTATTATTTTTTTAGATGGATTAGATAGTACTTCACAATTTAACAAAACATCTTTCATTCGAATAAGTTCTAAAACTTTCGTTCTATTTACACCAATTAACTTGGAAATAATAGTATCAAATCTTTTACTACTTACAATAATTTTTATATCACAAAATTCTCTTTTATAATCTTTTAATAAATCTAAATTTCTTTCTTCAACTTTGATATTTGTTCTTTTAATGACATAAAAATGATTTAAAAATAAATCTTTTATTTCTTTTAAAACATAGATATAGTAGTGATTATCAGATATTATAATATCTCCAAACATAGAACTATCAATTCCTAAAGAAAAAACACTTCCTAAAATATCTTTATGTTCTAGATTTTCTTTGGAAATAATTTCTAAAAGTGTAATTTCAGGAATTTTTTTCGTATAAAAAAGTACTTTTTCTGATTCATCGTACGGATAATAAATTTGATATTCATTTTTCTTTAATTTTTTTTTTAATTCTAATTGCATTTTACTATCTAAAAACCTTGTAGAATATCCTTTTTTTAAAAGTTCTAAATTGTGAATTATTTCATAATTATTATTCATATTATACTTCCTAACTAATAATTGTATATCGTATTTTACTTATTATGTCAAGAAAAAGAGATAATTTTTATTATCCCATAACTTCTCCACCATTAATATGGAAAACTTGTCCTGTTGCATAACTTGAATCATCACTTCCTAAGAAAACAAAAGTTGGGGCAAGTTCATAAGGATTAGCACCACGTGCCATAGCTGCATTACTTCCAAGAGAAGGAATTTTTTCTTTTACCCAACAAGCTGGTTGAAGAGGTGTCCAAAAAAATCCTGGTGCTATAGCATTTACTCGAATATTTTTTAAAGCGAGATTTCTAGCTAAAGCTCTTGTAAAGCCAACAATAGCACCTTTGGTTGTAACATAATCAATTAATTGAGGATCTCCATAAAATGCTGTAACACTAGATAAATTAATAATTGACGATCCACTTTTTAAATAAGGAAGTACGGCTTTTGTTAAATAAAACATCCCATAAATATTTACTTTCATTGTCCAGTCAAATTGCTCGTTTGAAATATTTTCTAATTTATCTTGTTGATATTGAACTCCAGCATTATTTACCAAAATATCAATTTTGCCAAATCTTTTTAAAGTTTTTTCCACAATCTCGGTGGAAAACTTCGGATTGGTAATATCTCCTCTAATAAGTAAACATTCACCACCAAGGGATTCAATATAATTTTTAGTATCAATTGCATCACGAGTTTCATTTAAATAAACTATTACTACTTTGGCTCCTTCTTTAATATAGGAAATACTACATGCACGTCCTAGTCCTGAATCACCTCCAGTAATAATTGCAACCTTCCCTTTTAATTTTCCAGATCCCTTGTAATTTGGGTTATCAAAAATAGGAAGAGGCTTCATAACATATTCCATTCCGGGTTGCACTTCTTGAGATTGCTCTGGTGCTAAAATATTATAAACTACACTTTTAACTCCTTTATTTCCATAATACTTATAAAAGGTATTACCAAACTTATAATCATAATCTTTATTATTCACATAATCACCAAAGTAATATATGAATTACTTAACAATTCGTGACAATTAACTATTTTTCTTATTGATTTCTTCTAAATAAAATTCATAAGTATCTAGAGCTATATCACTCCAATTTTTACCAAGCATTTTTTGAGCATTTTTAGAAACAACTTCTAATCTTTTTTTATCTTCTAAAATTTCTTTAATTTTATCTTTATAAGAGAAAACAGAATCTTCAGAAGTAAATCCATTTACTCCATTTGTAACTGTATCTGATGTAACACTTCCAGAAATAAATAATCCAGGTGTTTCATGAACGGCTGCTTCAATTTGAACAAGACTTGAAGCATCAAATAATGATGGAAACAATAATAAACTTGCTCGAGCATAAATTCCTGATAAAATTTCTCGATCGGTAATTCTTCCAATTACTTTAACATCTTTATCTAATTCATATTCTTTTATTTTTTCTTTTAATTTCTTCTCATCTGGTCCACTTCCAACATATAACATCTTAAATGGAAAATTCTCCTCCTTTAATAATTTTAATGAATCTAATATAAAGAAAATATTTTTAATATCCGTGATCCTTCCAACGAAAATTAAAAGAGTATCACTTGGTTTTAAATCATATAATTTATTAACTATTTCAATTCTTTTTTCTTTTTCTTGTTCTTTTAAAGGAAGTAAATCTGTTCCATTATAAATAACTTTAGTAGTTCCATTATAACCATAATCATTAAATACTTTAATCATTGCACGATTAATTGCAATGCAATTATCACAACGATTATAAACTTTAATAATATTTTTTATAATTGTTTTAACAACTAATTTGTTATTAATAATCTTTCTTATTTCAAAATCAAATCTAGTGTGCATAGTAGCAATACAAGGAACATTTAATTTTGTAGCAATTTTTTGTCCAAGCCGACCTATTGTAAATGGTGAATGAATATGAATAATATCAAAATTTTCATCTAAAAGCATTCTAAATTCTTTTGATACTTTAGTCTTTCTTTTTCCTAAAAAATATTCAGTAAAAGGAATACTAATACTTGATATTCTAATTACTTTATAAGGTCTTAAAAAGTCTTCATCGCTAGAATCATTATCAGGAACTACAACAACAACATCATTAAACTTTGAAAGCATTTTAGCAAGATTATCAACAACCAAAACTACTCCATCTATATTAGGATAAAAATTATCCAAAAACAATCCTATTTTTAATCTTTTATTATTTTCCATAAAACCATCCTTTTATTATTAATCTAACAACATTATATCATTAAATTTATAATAAATATATTTTTATTAACAAATTATTTACTTTTTATAAAAAGTTACTACTATATCTTTATTATCCAAATCTTCCATATTATCTATATGTCCTATTTTGGTATATTGATAATTAGTTTTAAAAGTCTTATAAAATAAAACTAAACAATTATTTCCATATAACATAATGTCTCCTTTTTGAATTGTATTAGGAGAATATTCATTTGTTTTAAAAGAATAATCTAAATAACTATATTTCTCATTTCCATTTAACTCTTTCATTGATAACTCGATTGGTAACTTATTTAATAATTCTTTTACTGTTTCATTAGATTCTAAATTTGCATTATATTCTTTATCTTCTATTTTTACTTTCATAACTATTTTCTCCTCTTCTTTTTGATTTAAGTTTCTATTATTATTATTATTATTTTTGTTTTCTAAACTACTACATCCTACTAGTAAAAGTAAAATTAAAACTATTATTATTTTCTTCATAATCCTCCTCTTAAAATAGTATATCATAAAAAAACGAACTAAAAAGTTCGAATTTAACATTAATGGTCCTTGTGGTGGAAGTCGAACCCACACATCAGAGATACACGATTTTGAGAACTGTTAGATATGTTTTAGATTACTCCAAATTCTAGTATTTTGCATATTTTTCAAGGAATATCAGAACATATCATAACTTATCATTTATATTCAAAAGTGGTTATTAAGTTATTAATTTCCACCTAAATACCACCAAATTATTTATTTTTCTTCTTGATTAGAAATTATCATCCATTAAAAAATTGAATATATTTATTATATTTATTCCCTCTATATCATAATTATTTTTATCAAATGTAATAATATACTTTTCATCACTATCAAATTCATTAAATGCTGTAATTTCTCTCTTTCTAGTTTTTTCGTCCGATAAATTATAACATACTTGAATATACTTAGTTATATTATTTTTTATAGCAACAAAATCTATTTCTCCTTTTTTAGTTTTTCCAATATATACCTTATAATCTTTACCAATTAAATCATTGTAAACAATATTTTCAAGTGAAACAGACAAATTTAATTCCTCAGCATTTGTTTTTATTTGCTTAATTCCTAAATCATTAGCATAATATTTATTTAATGTTTTTAAAATACTTTTACCATGAATATCATATCTATAAACTTTATTCATAATAAATGTTGTTGTAAATGCTTCTAAATAATTATATAAAGTATCGTTTGCAATTTCATGATATTCTTTTTTTAAAAATTCTATTACATTATCTCTTGAAAATTCTCTA